>JBAZRS010000240.1:0-4823 GCA_041662825.1 Victivallales bacterium
TGGTCTGACCAGAATGCCGCCAAGATAAGACAAGTAGCTCGGTGTATCACACCGAAGCTTTCACCCTCGGGATGGTATCCCGAGTTACTTAATTCGTGTCTGTCCACATAAGAACAGTCAATACCTGATCAATAAGCTGGCGGATGCCTTGTTAGGGCTTAGGATTCGTGACGCAGATGCCGCCGATCCTGATCCAGTTCCCGTCGGATTTGTCGCTCTTGGGCAGGACTTTGACGGCCAGAGTGTGGTCGCCGCGCGGCAGTCCTTCCGCCAGTATGAAACTACGGGCATACCACTTGTCTTTACTGAGCCACGATGCCCACAGGTTGATTGTCTTCGGTTCGCTTCCATCAACCGACCATTCAATCTGTCCGGAGTCCGTACTCTGCAAGAGGTAGAGCCCCATCACAGTGGTGTTCGCCGTAACCGTCATCGTGGCGCCTGTCTGATCGTTTGCATACATCTCATCGAAGAACTTTCCCGTCCATTCCGGGGGAGGGATCGACTTCCACTCCTGCGAAGCTTTGATTGACGAGATAGGCAGGAGAGTCGCCGTGGTGAGATCATCACCCTGGAACGGCTTCGGTATTGCTGGGACCTTGGTGACATCCTTGCGTTCCGACTCCTGTTTCAGGAACTCTGTCACCGCCTCGGCATAAATCTTATGGCCCCGCTCGTTCGGATGAATGTCGTCTCTGGCAATGTCCTCCCACTTCACCTCGCCGGCATCTAATTTTTTCTGCAAATGCGTTCGCGCGTCGACTTCCTGGAATCCGTAGTGCCGCGCCACCGGCTGAACCCTGTCAAGATGCCGGTATGCTTTCTTGTTGCCTACATACACAAAGACTATATCCGGCTTCTGCGGCTGGCCGAGCAACTGCCTGATGATCCCGTCCTCCGCCAGAAGACATCTCTGTTTCGGGTCATATGAGTTAACGGCGTATTCGATAAACACCAGATCAGGATGATGGGGAAGGATGTCCCTCCGCATCCTGAAGACAGTCTGCCACGGAGCGGTCCCGCCATATGCACCGTCAACGTATTTTATCTGAGTGCCCGGATTCTGTTTTTGCAGCCACTCCGCACTCATTGCCGCCCAGGAGTCCCACTCCGTGACAGATCCGCCGATGCCCATCACTACGACGGGTTTCCCGTCACGGATCTTTTTGAAGAATTGCGATAGGTTCCGCGTAGGCGAATAGTTCGGATCAGGCTTGTACTCCTCCTCCGCCAATAAGGCATGGCATGACAACAGCACGGCAAACACTCCAAGAAAATGTATTCTCATATGATTCTTTCGCTTATTAGAATGTTGCTAAGTTAAGAAAAGACAAACTAAAGTTTGAACTCCAACTTAAGCGCTGGAGTACAAGCCTTGGTCGCCGAAGGTTTACGCGCCGTGGCGTGCGACCAGGGCCTGTACCACATTGCTAGACCAATATATAAGACAGAGGCAAGTTGCCTGTGCTGCATTGTTACTAATCGTCTCATAATTGTTTAGACCCCACCGACCTTGCGTCGTTGGTGAATAAGATTGGGAGGCTAGGACGAGCGCCACCTAGCCTCCCAATCTTATTCACCAACGGGATAAACCCGTTGGGGTCTCTATCCTATTTCGAGATGATTAGTAATGATGATTATAAACGCAAATCGGCGGTGATGACTCCGAGCAGTTTCCTGTCCTTGCTGTAGACAGGAATGGAGCATGTCACCATGAATGTGGCGGCACCGTCAATATCGTAATAGGGTTCGCTCCATTCGGCCTTTCCCGCCTTCACGGATTTTCCATACCAGTCGGCCGCAGTATAGTCATAGGATGTCGGAGTGCCTTTCCGTTCAAAACCTGAGACGCCTCTGAATGAATAGAATGACGCCTTGCTTCCGTTTTCAGGATTCATAGAAAACGAGCTTCCCATAATTTCCGGATTTTTTGAGAGGAAATTTTCAATGCTGCCGTAAATATTTTCCGCAGTCGGGGGATTATCCTGAAGTTCCAGGGCGTACTGTGCCAATGCCTTTTCAACTTTCCCCTTTTTCTCCGCATTGGGAAGGATTGCAACCGTCTCATTGTAGTGGGTGACCTGCCATTTGCCATCAATCTTCTGCCAGATCCAGGTTTCAGTGAGGTATTCCTCGAATGATTCGCCCGATTTGCTTACTGACTTGCCTTTTCCGCAGGCTATCCATACGGCGGCATCTGGCCCGAGCACCTTCACAGATTTGCTGTCCATTTTTATGGACATGCTCCTGAGAGATCCGTATATTTTCCCGAGATAATGGACCAGTTCGCTGCGCGTGTAAGGTTTTGAGTCCAGGAAAAATACGGCGTCCTTGTCTTTTGAAAGAGGGGCGAGAGTCTTTTCGGCATCAAGTGTTTCGGCTGTACGGCTCAGCTCATCCATTAGCTTTATGATTGTGGCGGCAACTTCTGAATTGTCCTGTTCCTGTGTCACTGAACTGCTCGTAACTGCGACGGAAATGCAGCCGGACAAAGAAAGAAATAACAGGATTGAAAGCGTTCCAAGTAAAACTCTTTTCATGATACCCCCTATTTGCAGATGCTTGGCCAGATATGAATTAACATCACTAATCATAATTAGTCCGGAATTTGTGAAGAGTCAAGTGAAATAGGCAGAATGGAATGTTTTGGGGCAATGCGTCAGTTTTTTAGGCTTGAGTTGTTCTTGGCCGGGTAAGCGGGGCGTCATCTGAAATGCGCTTAGTCAAGATGCCTCTTGAGGTAGCGCGGGTCTATCTGACCCGCGTCTCTCGGGTCAGATAGACCCGAGTTACTCAAATTGAATTTTCTCAGTCCGGCTACATACGATTATAAAGGCTGACGCATTACGATTTGGTAAGTTCGGGAATGCGAATTTTGGAAGTATTAATATAGAAAAAGGATTCGAAACAAGATGTTAACAGGGATGGCAAGTCCTTCTTCCGCATATATTTTATTTGAAAACAGACGGAGGTGGCAGATGGGAAAAAGCAATGAAGATATGTTTTTGAAATCAGTGTTCCCCGGAAAATACATTCAGGGGGAAAAAACTCTTGACGAATTGCCTCATCTGATCCGCCTCTTAGGCAAGAACGGCCTTATATTGACGTCCCGGACTGTAAAAAACAATATCCTTTCCGGGCATGCCCGAAGACTGGCCGATGACAAGATTGCCGTCGATGAATTTCAGGGCGAGTGCTGTGAGAATGAACTGAACCGCCTGGCAAAAATAATAAGCCGCAATAAGATCGACATTCTCGTGGGAATGGGTGGAGGCAAGGCCATAGATACGGCGAAAATAGCCTCAGACCGCGCCGGCATACCGGTTATTATTGTCCCCACCATAGCCTCTACCGATGCGCCGTGCAGCGGTTGTGCCGTCATCTATTCGGAAGATGGGATTTTCGATTCCGTCTACTACCAGAAAATGAATCCGCAGGTGGTTCTCGTCGACATGGGAGTGATAGCCAATGCGCCCACCCGCTTTCTTGTTTCCGGAATGGGTGATGCGCTGTCGACATGGTTTGAAGCGAGATCCTGTGATCGCACCCGGTCTAAAAATGAGTGCGGCGGACTTAGCACAATGACCGCACTAAATCTCGCGAAGTTATGCTACGATACGCTTATGACTTATGGACTGTCAGCTAAAATTGCGAACGAGAAGCATATCGTCACGCCGGCGCTGAACCACATTGTCGAGGCGAATATCCTCTTGAGCGGAATCGGCTTCGAAAGCTCCGGGCTGGCGGCCGCCCATTCCATTCACAACGGGCTTACTGCATTGGAGGAAACCCATTCTTTATACCATGGGGAAAAAGTGGCATTTGGTGTTTTGACCGGGCTTTATCTGACAGATGCTTCTCCGGCTGAAATAGAAACAGTGTTCTCATTCTGCGAGGAAATAGGTCTGCCGACAACGCTTGCCGACATAGGCCTGGCAGACTGCGGGAAAAGCAAATTGCTGAAAGCTGCTGAAAAAGCCTGCGCCATAACAGAAGGCATTCATCATGAAGCCGGACTCATCACTCCTGAAAAAGTTCTGAATGCAATGATTGCTGCGGACAGCATGGGGAAAAACAGGAAAACCGGGAGACGATAGGCGTTCTCCCGTAATCGAAACCGGATTCATTAAGCTTTCACAAATTTAACGAATAAGAGTGCAGTGGTGCCGACAATGAATGTGCATGAAAAACCATTTGTCTTTGAGAACAGGCGGCAGAAGCTTTTTGGCATACTGCACGAGCCTGACGGCCGGCAAAAACAGACGGCGGTGATCTTCCTGCACGGATGGGGGACATACCGCATCGGGCCGCACCGTATCTTTGTCGAAGCCGCCAGGGAGTTTGCCTCTGCCGGTTTTCCATGTCTGCGCTTTGATTTCCGCGGGCGAGGGGAAAGCGGAGGCGATGTCGCAGAAACAACTTTGCTGGACATGATCGATGATGCCAGGCAGGCGGTCGGTGAAATGCTGAAGCTTGAGGGAATATCACAGGTCATTCTTCTAGGCCTCTGTTCAGGCGGAGAAGTGGCGGTAGGAACCGCCGCTTCCGATTCGAACGTCAACGGACTTGTCCTATTGTCCACTCCGCTGCTGGGCAGGCAGACCATGGCAAAAGATGATGTCCGCAAGACTGCGAATTCCGCAAAAAATTACTGGCAGAAACTGTTCCTCCCCGGAACATGGGGGAAAATATTCAGTTTCCGTGTCAATTACCGGGTCGTATTCAAGGTGTTGTTCGGTCATTTTCAGCACAGGCAGAAAGACAAGCCCCTGAAGGAAGCCGGACTTCTTGAGGCTTTTAAAAGCTATAACGGGGACTGCCTC
>JBAZRS010000240.1:4833-7683 GCA_041662825.1 Victivallales bacterium
TCTATGGTGGGAAGGATCCGGAAGCCTCCTCTTCTGAAAACGCTTACCGGGAAGTCTGTGCAAAAAATGGGAAAGTTGTTTTCAAGAACATCCCGGATGCCAACCATAATTTTTATTCCGTCGCCTGGAAACAGGAGCTGATCGAGCAGATATTGGAATGGCTGAAAGTGAATTTCAGCAAAGAAATAATTGATTCTTCCGGATTAGAATGATTCAATGATGAGCAAAGCGAATCACGTGGAGTGCGGGAACTTGTTACCGCCTTGTTCAGAGAAATTCATTTCTCGTTTTACAATCGCAAAATGAATTTTGCGACACAAGGCGGTGATAAATCACCGCAGTCCAAGGTCAGGCCGAAGTGCCTGACTTTAAAACAAAGAGACAATAGGCAATTTTGCAATTACCTAGAGGATACTTATTTGAATCCCTCCCAACCAGTCAAAATATTGTTTGTCCACCAAGCTACCATGCTTGGTGGGGCGGAACTCTCTCTTGTTGATCTTGTGAACAATCTTTCCAATGACATTGCCCCGGTTTGCGCAGTTCCCGACGGCCCTCTGGCACAGACCTTGATCACTCACAGGATTCCAACCGCCATTGTGCCGATGCATACGTTAGTGAAGTCAGTGAATCCACTATACTGGTTAATGACTGGCTTCAACTATCTGTGTGTCATGTTCAAGCTGATCGGGATATGCCGTAAAGAAAAGATCAAGGTGATCCACGCCAACAGTCTAACCTCTGGTATTTATGCCGCCCCGGTGTCTTTTCTGTGCCGGATTCCCCTAATATGGCATGAACGCGACCTGACAAGGCATTCACTCCTGGCACCGATTATTGCGAAATTCGCAACGCGCATCATTGCGATATCCAATGCGGTGGCGGAAAATTTAAAATCACAGATGGGGGATAATAAAAAAATCCGGGTGATCTACAATGGCATTGACGTCGATCACTTCCGTCATGCAGAAACTGTCGGGGCGCCTGGATTCCCCGGGCTGCCGACTGGAAAGAAGACTGTGCTGATGGCGGCGCAGTTTGTGCGCTGGAAAAGGCATAATGATTTTATAACTATGGCTTCCTGTGTAAGGGAAAAATTTCCAGATGCTGTTTTTGTTTTCGCCGGAGACATGAAAATCCAGGACCAGCAAAAATATGTCATGGAACTGGAAAGGACAATTGCCGAAAAAGGATTAAAGAAGCATTTTGTATGGACTGGATATGTTGGAGATATGCCGGGTCTGATGCAAAATGTAGATTGCGTTGTCCTTCCTGCCTCTCATGAGCCTTTTGGCAGAATAGTTGCAGAGGCGATGGCAGCAGGCAAACCTGCAGTATCTGTTAGAAGCGGTGCAATGTCTGAGATTATTGAAGACGGAGTTTCCGGTTTTCTGACCGAGCCCGGTGACTGCAGGGCGATGGCTGAAGCTGTCTGCAGGCTCCTGCAGGACAGGGAGCTTGCCAGAACTATCGGGGCAAATGGGTGTTTGCGGATTTCGCAGGAATTCACGATTCAGCGGACGGTCAGGGAATTTGGACAACTGGTTAGAAGTATTTGAAAACACGGAGGAAAGATTAAGATTCAATGATGAATAAGAGTCATATATGGGCATACGGATTATCGGCGTCGGTAATTCTCATTTCCGTTGCAGGATTCGCAATCATGGGAAGTAAAAAGCCCGATTCCGGCGGAGTAATCCGGGATCAAATGGAATTTCACAGTGCTAAGGGGATAAAGGCAAAAAGCCCGAAGCCGTCCGGGAAGGCGCTTGTACAGGCGAGTGAGCAGGCACTCAATGATGCACTTGACAAATACGCCAAGACCAACAATTCAGATGAAAAGGTAATCATATTGTACGAGCTTGCTTTGAATTCGAACAGCAAAATACTTGAATTGGTTTACAAGGCGCTGGAAGATCCCAGCGACGATGTCAGAATTGCGGCAGCACAACTGCTCAGTAATTTCGACGCCAACTCCGTAATCCCCGCCATTTCCAAGGCTCTCGACGACAAAAACGATGAGGTCAGGCTGCTCTCAATGCAAGTCCTTGGGGATGCTGACATTCCTGAAATCGCAAAACTCCTGGCAAGGGGTGTCAGCGATAATTCCGAGAATGTCAGAAACGCAGTCTTTTCGTCCGTCTCCGGCAAGGATATTTCCATAAAGGAGGCGGTATTAGGCGAAGCCATCAGGTCGGAATTCCAGGATGTAAAGGGGAAAATAGTGGAACTTGCGGTTGAAACTCGTTCTCACAGGACTGTGGAAATGCTCCTTGGGGCGCTCAAGAACAATGATGAGGAATTGGAAAAAGAGATATTTGCCGTAATGACGGTCTTTTTCTCCGAGGAATTCAAGACATCCGGGGAGGCAAGGAGCTGGTGGGCGAAAAACAAGGGCAGGTTCGACAATGAGCTTTTTGAGAAATAAGATTTCCTTAAGCGTTTATTCGCGCGGCAGCTATTCCCCGGGGCAATGTGTCAGTTTTTCTTAAACTGGGAACACCAGCGCCCTCGCTGGCTTTTGAAGCCGCCAAGGTGGCGGCGATCCCAATCCCGCAAAGACGCTTCACTTCCCGGGAACTGTTTTTTCATCTTTCAATATGATGATTCTGTAATATTGTTGGAAACATGATATAATAACAGTTAGGTATAGACCATTTATTTATAGATTAATTTATAATATTAAGGAGTGAAAAGATGAGAAAAAGAGTTATTGCAGCATTAACCGCATGTGTGTTCGCCTTGGGATTTTCAAGCTTTGCAGAGAGCGCGAGCATCCTTGTCAAAACCTATGCGGGCGTTTTGGTTAACGAGACGAACAACTTTCAGGTCAATGTTACGGGTGACATA
>JBAZRS010000241.1:0-7676 GCA_041662825.1 Victivallales bacterium
CAGGAGCTAATTTCCTTTTCAATGTTTTTTTCACGCATGATGAATTTTGCGACTTCATAGCGGCTTGCGTATCCGTCGGCCGAGAAATGATATAGGCCTTCCGGCTGTTTTTTTATGAGGCACATGATGGCCCGCGCGGCATCGGCTGTCCATGTCGGAGATCCTGTCTGGTCCCCCACCACCTTCAGTTTCGGGTTCTTTTTCGCCGCCTCGAGGAGCTTGCTTATGAAATTGACGCCGTGCATCCCGTAGGTCCATTCTAGGCGGACAATGGAGTGGTGGCACCCTGACGCCTGAAGCATCTTTTCACCTTCGAGTTTTGTAGCGCCATACCAGCTGAGGGGGTTCGGCGCGTCGTCTTCTGAAAGTGCGTTTTCGGATTCGTCGCCGAAAACAAAGTCGGTGCTGATATGGATGAGATACTTGTTTTTTGCGAACTTCGCAAGGGATTTGAGAGCGAGCGCATTTACGGATCTGCAGGCTTCCCTGTCGGTTTCCGCCTTGTCGACGGCGGTATAGGCGGCGCAGTTCACGATGAAGTCGGCGCGGGAGACGGCATTCAGGATATCGGCGTCCCGGGTGATGTTGAATTCAGGGAGATCAGAAACGGAAACTTCATAGCCGCCCGATTTTGCGAGTTTCGCAAGATCCGAACCGAGCATCCCCTTTCCTCCAAGTATTGCTATCCTTTTCATTTCGGGGGATTGTCCTCCACGAGTTTCTGCACGTGTGAGAGCGATTCGAAGGTGCCCGCGTCGCTCCACCAGCCGTCCATCCTGCTCCAGCTCATTATCCCGCGTCTGATATATTCGTTGTTGACGTCGGTGATTTCGAGTTCTCCGCGGCCAGACGGTTTGAGGGTCCTGATTATGTCGAAAACTTCGCCGTCATAAAAATAAATCCCTGTGACCGCAAGATCGGACTTGGGATTCTTGGGTTTCTCCACGATTGAGATGACCTTGTCGCCTTTGACCTCGGCCACACCGAAACGCTGGGGGTCTTTTACCGGTTTCAGGAGGATGTGCGAACCCTTTTTCTGCTTCAGGTATTTTTCAAGATAGGGCTTCATCGAGTCCTCGAATATGTTGTCGCCCAGAATCACGGCGACCGGAACCCCGTTGGAAAAATCTTCGGCAAGGCTCAGCGCCTGGGCGATACCGCCAGCCTGATCCTGGACTTTGTACGTGAAACGGCAGTTGAAGTCTTTTCCTGAACCCAGAAGGCCGACGACATCTCCCATGTGGTCGACTCCGGTAACAATAAGTATGTCCTCTATTCCGGCGCCGGTCATTTTTTCAATGGGATAATAAATCATGGGCTTTCTTCCGACCGGCAGAAGATGCTTGTTGGTTATGTTTGTAAGCGGACGCAGTCTTGTCGCAGTTCCGCCTGCTAGAATAACGCCTTTGACAACATTTGAAGGTCTTGTGTTCATGTTCCGCACCCGTTTTATTGTTTTTATGGAGCTGGAAATATAATCCGTAATGGCTGAAAGTTCTTTGTTTATCCCCTAAAAATACCGGAAAATAAAAATTGATATTTTAATCGGGCGCTATTGCCTTAGGTTTGATGAAATGATAATTTCCAGTGTAGACTAGGCAATGAAGGAGGCTTGATGGGGAGAATTATGAAAATTAGGAACAGCCCTTGCGGGCTTACTAATCGTCTCGAAATAGAATAGAGACCCCAACGGGTTTATCCCGTTGGTGAATAAGATTTGGAGGCTAGATGGCGCTCGCCCTAGCCTCCAAATCTTATTCACCAACGACACAAGGTCGTTGGGGTCTAAACAATTATGAGACGATTAGTAACTACGAGCAAATGCAATCCGTTAGTAGTTAATGCCGCAAGGCATGTTCTTGGATTTGGTTTTTTTGTTTGGAATTTTGAATCTGTTTGTGATTTGATGTTTGGAGCTTGGATTTTACCGGAAATTAGGAGAGGTATTCATGGGTAACACTGTCAACAATGTTGTCAAGAAATACAACGGCGACGCCACCAGGCTGATGGACATATTGATTGATATACAGTCCGAACTCGGGCACCTTTCCGACTGGACTGTCGAGCAGATTTCCAAGACGCTGGACATTCCGCGGGTCAGCATAGAGCAGACGGTTTCCTTCTACCATTTTTTCACCAAGGAGCCTCGTGGGAAATATACGGTTTACCTCAACAACAGCGCAGTGGCCGGGTTTTTCGGGCGTGATGAGGTTGCGAAGGCTTTCGAGGCTGCGGCCGGCTGCGGTTTCGGCCATGTCACTTCCGACGGGCTGATAGGACTGTTCGACACCGCCTGCATAGGAATGAGCGACCAAGAGCCTGCCGCAATCATAAACGACGAGATTTTCACAAGCCTCTCCCCCGCCAGGGCAAAAGAGATAATCGAGGGGATGAAGGCCGGAAAATCTGTCGAAGACCTGAAAGGTGGAAATTACGGAGACGGGAAAAATTCGGATCCGCTCATCCGCTCGATGGTGAACAGCAACATAATGAAAAGGGGTGAGGTCATCTTCAGCGACTACAGTCCCGGTTCCGGAATCAGGAAAGCCGTCCAGATGAGTTCCCATGAAATAATCCAGATTGTCAAATCCTCCTATGTGAGGGGCCGCGGCGGCGCAGGATTTCCCACGGCGATGAAATGGGAGGTCGCAAAAAAGGCGCCGGGAGACATCAAATACATTTTCTGCAATGCCGACGAGGGTGAGCCGGGAACTTTCAAGGACAGGGTGATTTTGACGGAAATTCCGGAACTTGTCTTCGACGGAATGGCGATTGCAGGATACGCGGTCGGGGCGAGACAGGGAATCCTTTACCTCAGGAATGAATACCTCTACCTGCGCAAATATCTCGAGAGCATCCTGGATGAAATGAGAAATGAAAATCTCCTCGGCGCCCTGATTGAGGGAAAGCCCGGATTCAATTTCGACATAAAGATTCAGTTCGGCGCCGGGGCATATGTCTGCGGCGAGGAATCCGCACTGATCGAATCCGCCGAAGGGAAGCGCGGTGAGCCGCGCGACAGACCTCCGTTCCCGGTGGAAAAGGGTTATCTCCAGAGGCCGACGGTTGTCAACAACGTTGAAACACTCTGCTCGGTCGTCAAGGTTCTTCTGAACGGGGCCGATTGGTACAACATACTCGGCACAAAAGAGTCGAAAGGCACAAAGGTTATAAGTGTTTCCGGCGACTGCAGGAAACCGGGAATATACGAGATCGAATGGGGATTTGCGATCAACGACATCCTGAAGATGGTCGATGCGGATAAGGTTCAGGCCGTCCAGGTAGGCGGACCTTCCGGTTCATGCATTGGGCCTGATGAATTCTCCCGCGAGCTTTCATACGAGGATCTGGCGACAGGGGGATCCATGATAATCATAGGGGAGAAGCGTGACCTGCTGAAGGATGTTGTCCTCAATTTTACTGAGTTTTTCCGGGATGAGTCATGCGGGTCGTGCGTACCGTGCAGGGCCCTTTCCGGAATGAGCAAGGTCGTTCTGGAACGTATTATCGACGGGAGGGGGACTGCAAAAGATGTCGCCAGCTTCGCCAAATGGCATTCCATCATGAGGAAAAACCGCTGCGGGCTCGGGCAGACCGCCCTTAATCCGATCGTGACGACAATCAAGAATTTCCCGAACCTATACAATAAGAGAATAAAAGCAGGGGACGGAAAAACATGTCCGGCTTTCGATCTCGGAAAAGCGGTTGCCGACTATGACGCCGCAATAGCGGAAGCGAGGTGACCCATGTCGACATTCGTGAAATTTACGATTGACGGGATTGTATGCATGTCGGAGGAGGGCAGGCAGCTTATTGAGGCCGCCGTTGAAAACGGTATCTACATTCCGAACCTCTGCAACTATCCGGGAATTCCCCCGAAAGGCTCATGCAGGATTTGCACCGTGGAGATCAACGGCAGACATGCGACCGCCTGCACTACGAAAGTCACAGAAGGAATGGAGATAAAGAATATCACTCCGGAGCTTGAGGAGTTCAGGAAATCAGTAGTTGAAATTCTATTTGCGGAAGGAAACCACCTTTGTCCATCATGCGAGAAAAGCGGTTTCTGCGAACTCCAGGCGCTAGCCTACCGCTACAGGATTACCGTTCCCGAATTCCCATACATGTTTCCGAAGAGGGATGTGGAGGCCTGGCATCCCAAGATTCTCAAGGATCACAACAGGTGCATCCTCTGCAAGCGCTGCATCCGCGGAATCAGCAACAGTGAAGGCAAACCGATTTTCGATTTCGGAAAACGCGGCGACAAACTGGTGATCAACATAGATCCCGACACTTCAAAGGACATCAGCGACGAACTTGCGCAGAAGTCTATGGACATGTGCCCGGTGGGCGCAATCCTGAAAAAGGAGAAGGGTTTCGACGTGCCTGTCGGCAGACGCAGATATGACCATGCGCCGATAGGTTCGGAAATTGAAAAATAATTTTTTCCGGAGAAAAAAATATGCCTAAGAAAATAGTAGCAACAGTGTCTCTGGCGGGATGCTTCGGATGTCATATGTCGTTGCTTGACATCGACGAGCGCCTCTTCGACCTCATACAGATTGTCGAACTTAACAAGTCTCCTCTAGACGATATAAAAAAATTTACCAAGCAGTGCGACATCGGACTCATTGAGGGAGGATGCTGCAATGATGAAAACGTCCACAACCTCATTGACTTCAGAAAGAACTGCAATGTGCTAGTTTCGGTAGGGGAATGCGCCATTATGGGAGGACTGCCCTCGCTGAGGAACTGGATCCCTCTGAAGGAGTGTCTCGAAGAAGCGTATCTCAACGGTCCCACTGTCGTTGACTGCAATGAGAAAAAAATAATCCCGAATGATCCTGACATTCCGAAAATACTTGATCGCGTATATCCGTGCCATGAAATCGTGAAAATCGATTATTTTCTGCCTGGCTGCCCGCCTTGCGCCGACCTGATATGGGGTGCGCTTTATGCTCTGGCTACGGGCAAACCGCTGGATTTGCCGTATGAAGTGTTCAAGTACGACTGAGTCATCCGAAGGGATGACGGATTATCCGCCTACACAGGGAAGTTACGGCGTGACAAGATGGATTTTTGGATTAATGGATGATGGGATTAGATTCAAAATAAGGGAACATCAATATCATTCATGGATAAAATATAAGAACAGCCCTTGCGGGCTTAACTACAAACAGTTGAAGAGCTTGTTGGAGTTCACAACTTTAGTTGTGGTTGGATTTGTTGGTAGTCAATGCCGCAAGGCATGTTCTTGATTTGATTGTCTTTATTTGGATAATTAAGACTGGAAATTATTTGTGATTTAAAAATTAGAGTTTGGGTATTGGGTATTCATGCAAAAATCCATCAATCCATCAATCCAGTAATCCGGTTGAATTACAAAATATAAGCGAGGTTCATCCATGCCTAGGAAAATAATAATAGAGCCGGTGACGCGCGTCGAAGGGCACGGTAAAGTCACCATCCATCTCGACGACAAGGGTGAAGTCGCGCAGAGCCGCCTTCATATAGTGGAATTCAGGGGTTTTGAGAGATTTGTGCAGGGGCGTCCCTACTGGGAGGCTCCGGTCCTCGTCCAGAGGCTCTGCGGAATATGCCCTGTGAGCCATCATCTCGCCGCCGCAAAGGCGATGGATGTGGTTGTCGGCGCGGGTGACGGTGCAGGACTTACTCCTACCGCCGAGAAAATCAGAAGGCTCATGCATTACGGTCAGATATTCCAGTCGCACGTGCTACACTTTTTCCATCTCGCATCCCCCGATCTTCTTTTCGGATATGATGCGCCTCCGGAAAAACGGAATGTCATAGCCTTGGCGATGGAAAACATGGAGCTGGCTAGGCAGGCTGTCCTCATGAGGAAATTCGGACAGGAGATAATTGCAGCAACGGCGGGGAAGAAAATCCATGGAACAGGCGCGGTTCCGGGAGGGGTGAACAAGAGCCTTAATGAGCATGAACGCGACATCTTCCTCAAAGGTCCGGCTCCCATGAATGCCGATAAGATGGTCTCATGGTCCCAGGACGCATTGTCTTTCTTCAAGGGATATTACAAAAAGAATAAGGATTTCATCGACAATTTCTCGAAATTCGAATCGAACCATCTGAGTCTTGTCAGAAAAGACGGCGCGCTAGACCTTTATCACGGTGTCATGAGGGCGGTTGATTCCAACGGGAAGAAAATCCTTGAAGACGTAAACTATCAGGATTACCTGAAATATATCCGCGAGGAGACAAAGTCATGGTCTTATATGAAATTTCCCTACCTTACAAGTCTCGGCAATGAAAAGGGATGGTACAGGGTGGGGCCGCTGGCGAGACTGAACACCGCTGATTTCATACCGACCCCTCTTGCTCAGACCGAATTCGAGACATACAAGAGCAATACAAATGGCAGGCCTAACGACATGTGTATGCATACCCACTGGGCCAGGCTTATCGAGATCCTTCATTCCGCCGAAAAGATCCGCGAACTCCTGAATGATCCTGAAATTATGGGCGGCAATCTCATGGTCAAAGGGAAAAGGGAGAAAGAAGGAGTAGGCCTTATCGAGGCGCCGCGCGGAACTCTTTTCCACCATTACCGCGTAGGTGAAAACGACCAGATTGAAATGGCCAACCTCATTGTCTCGACAACCAATAACAATGAGCCGATGAACAGGGGCGTCAACTTTGTGGCAAAAGCCCTCATGACTGCGAAGAAGGAAATAACCGAAGCCATGATGAACGGTGTCGAGGTTGTGATCAGGGCCTATGATCCATGTCTGAGCTGCGCAACTCACGCCTACGGGAAAATGCCGCTGGAGCTTTCATTGTACGATGCCGGTGGAAAGCTGGTTGGCAGGAAGAGGAAGTAGTCGTCAGTCGCTAGTCGTTGGTCGTCAGTTGTCGGGTACAGGTGTCAGTCCGGTGCGCTTGGTGTAGTGTTCGCCGTCTCGGCGAAGATTTTGTTGGAGTTCACAGCTTTAGCGTGTGCTTTAATATTTGAAATACCCTTGTCATCAAAATAAACTCTTCGCTCTACAGCAAGAATAATAAACGGATAAGAAAAATACCGCAGGCAAGAATGCCTGTGCTACTAAGAGGGACACGCTAAAGCGGTGAACTCCAACAAGACAATATTCAAAAATAAAAAATCCTCCCGCATTTTGATATACGGGATCGGAAATCCGTCCAGGCAGGATGACGCGCTCGGAATTGTCTTTATTGAAAAACTCCAGGAATGGGTGGAGAGGGAGAAGCTGCCGAATATTACATTTGATTCAAATTATCAGCTCAATATTGAAGACGCATATGATATTTCAGAAAGGGATGTGGTTGTCTTTGTCGATGCATCCGTTGAGCCTATCGACGGTTTTCATTTCCACCAGATATTTCCCGGTGATTCAATATCAATCTCAAGCCATTCAATGAGTCCTGAATCCGTCCTTTCTCTATGTGATGAACTCTACGATGCAAAACCGGCAGGATTCCTGCTTACAATAAAGGGATTCTCATGGGAACTTGATTCCAAGATGACTACCAAGGCCGAGGAAAATCTTGACTCTGCCGTGGCCTTCGCCAAAGGCCTTCTGAAGTAGCACAGACATTCCTGTCTGTGGTTGATTTCCCAACTTGAAAAATCTTGATTTTAATGTATTCTAAATGAATCAAAAAGAACACAATAGAAGCAGATG
>JBAZRS010000242.1:0-7646 GCA_041662825.1 Victivallales bacterium
GTGAAAAGGCTCAACAGGAATCTGCCTGTGTTTTGGGATACTTATGACAAGGACATTGTAAGGGATGTCCGTCTGGCTAAGGCGAACTGCTTTGAATGTGTTGTGATGCACGAATCCTGTGCCGATGAAAACAGTGTCAGGAAACTGCATGAGGCGGGCATTGCCGCCGGGGCGTGGACGGTAAATTCACCGGAAACCATGAAGAGATTTTTTGCCATGGGGATAGATCGTATTTATACAGATCATCCGGATCTTTGCCTTCAGATAAGAAAAAATAAATCAGAAGGAGGTTTGCTATGAACATTGTAGCGCACCGGGGATATTCTGGGAAATATCCGGGTAACACATTGGCCGCTTTTGATGCCGCTCTGAGGCATCCGGAATGCGGGAAGAAAATAACAGGGATGGAGATAGACATACAGTTGAGCTCCGACAACAAGATTGTGGTTTTCCACGATAATGAAATCGAAGTTGAAGGACTGAAAAAAGCGGTCTCGTCTTTAACTCATGATGAGCTTGTGGAAATGGAGAGACCCAAACTTAAAGGGGAGAAAGTATGTCTTTTCGAGGATGTGCTGAACCTTGTTGAGCACCGTCTGGAACTTCTGGTGGAGATAAAGGCCGGAAAATATCAGCCGTCTATACTGTTAGAATCGGTCGCTGACCTGATGAAATTGTACCGTCCAGCCGGCAGCGAAATAATCGTTCATTCCTTTTCAGCGGAAATAATGAGGGATGCGCTGCGCCGCCTTGCCGATGAGAATGTGAAATATGGAATTCTCTGCAGTACAGCCGGAGATCTTGAAAAATTTGAAGATATTTTAGACAAGATAGACTATGTCCATCCATACTGGAAGGCAATTCTTGAAACTCCAGATGCGTTTGCCGAGACACGCCGTCCCCTCCACATCTGGACGGTAAACAGCAAAGAGGATTTCGGCAAGCTCATGAGCCTTCCCTGCAAGGACAGCATCCGCGCAGTCATGACGGATGAACTTGATCTGATTTGCGAAATTTAAGTTAAAATATTTTTCTATTGACGATTGACTAAAATATTATGTATAATATATATTAGCTTATTAAATAAAAAATGAAAATTTAAGTGAGAACGATGCCTAAGAAAAATAAACCTGGGCTTTACGGAATAACAAATTCAAACAGGGATTTCTCTGATTCATATTACTGGGGGAAAAACCAATTTAATTCCTCCTTTCCGGTAGCTCTTGCCTGTTACATGAGAGATTCAGGCATTAAAGCTATTTATCTGAGGATTAACAAAAGCAGGGAAATATATCACGATGAACTTTCCATAGGGGATTTATTTGGAACAACACTGCCCAACGAAAAACTTTACTTCTCTTTTGAATCCAGATTTGAACCATATCGCGACTTTGTGCATGATGAATTGGAAACGATAGATTTAGTTGTTAAGAACGCTCGAACAGATACTTTTATTCATCCGGTGGAAATCAAGCTTACCACCCTCCCTGATAATACTACAGAGGGTTTGTCAGAAGATAAATATGGTTGTGAGCTTGTTATCCGTTCCCCAACGATGCGTTATATGGCTCTTTCTATGGCTTTTACTCTCAGGAAAAAATTTAAAGAAATACGCAAAATATTTGAGCCAGCTTGTTTGAAAGTTAGAAACTGGGATAATACAGATGAAATTAAAAATAAGCTTCCTGATATACTGCTGGCTCTTGAAAATTTTGTATCAAAATATAGAAATTATGAAAAACCGCTATTAATGCAGCCAATTTGGAAAACAATAGGTAAATCTCCAACTCTTGCCAATAATTGTCTTGATATTTTTGTCTGGAGCGATTTTGCTCTTACTCGACTTTTTATGGATTCGGCTTTGGATAATGATTCCTCCAAGGTTAGCAGACAGCAAAGAGCTGCAGTCCGTCTTGCGAGATTTTTATTTGAAGTTTCCCGTGCTGGAAAAGTCTATCAGGAGCCTATTTATGATGGCATGAGTCTTGGTAACCAAACAGATAAGGAATTTGCAATATCTGGAAATAAAACATATAAATATATGAAATGTGATAGGTTGACAAAACCAATAATTAGAAAAAAAAAGATAAAAGAAATTATTCTTGGGGGCGGACAGAAATGGCTTAGCCCGGAACGTAGATTTGATGCAATAATATATTTCTCAACAGATTTATTTAATTGAGGTGTTTATGAAACTAAAAACTGTTGATTTATTTGCTGGTGGGGGAGGTCTTTCTCTGGGGTTTTCCAACGCAGGCTTCAATATTGTTGCCGCTTTTGATAATTGGGATCCGGCAATCAATCTGTATAAGCAAAACATTTCCGGTCATCCCATTGTTAAGTGTGATCTTCTTTCCGAAAAATCGATTGAAGGAATTATGCAATATTCCCCGGATATTATTATTGGAGGGCCCCCGTGTCAGGATTTTTCTTCTGCCGGTAAGCGTGATGAATCTCTCGGAAGGGCCGATTTGACAATTTCATTCGCTAATATCATAAATGAAATCCGTCCTTCTTTTTTTGTTATGGAAAATGTTGCTAGGTCATTCCAAAGTAAAACATTTGCTAGGGCAAAAGAGATTTTTAAAAAGGCTGGATATGGTTTGAATATTCGGATATTAGATGCCAGTCTTTGTGGAGTTCCCCAACAACGTAAAAGATTATTTGTAATTGGTGAAAGAGGGGGTAAAGACGAATTCCTTGAATCATTGATAGATGAACGTTTGTCTGATGAACCTATGACGTTACGTGAATACTTTGGAGACAAACTTGGAATTGAACACTATTACCGCCATCCAAGAAGCTATGCACGTAGAGCAATATTTAGTATTGACGAGCCCAGTCCAACTATTAGAGGTGTTAATCGTCCTGTTCCTTCTGGATATCCCGGACATATTGGAGACTCATGTAATGTAAATCAGAAGGTTCGCCCCCTTACATCAAGGGAACGAAGCATGATTCAGACTTTTCCTGAATCCTATATACTTACTGGATCTAAAACGGAACTGGAACAGATTATTGGAAACGCTGTTCCTGTGAAGTTGGCGGAGTTTGTTGCATCTTGCTTGAAGAAATATATAACTCTCAAGGGGATGACAGGAAAACCGGACAAGGCTTCTCAAGTTGTCGAGTTTCCAGTAACTCCAAAATTCCAACAGCGTATGGCCACTTTGAATTCTTTGCGTAAAAGAATAAAATGTGCATAAAAAGTCAGGAGATGTCTCAACGTAAAAACAATTCGCAACATATGTCATTTGGGATATCAATCTGACAAATAAGTGACTTTTTCCTCCGGTATGAAAATCAAAATTTCCATAGTCATTTCACAGCCTTGGAAGGAGTTCGCAAATGTTTGTCCGTATATGGATTGGCGTAGTTCTGGCACTGTTTGGTTGTCCGGTTTTTGCCGCTGATGTGCCGCCGCCAGGCATAATGACGGCCAATTCACGTTATGTTTTCATGCCGCAGATGGACGATGGCGGCAGATCGAGTGGACCCCATGCGGTGACTGTCTGTCTGCCGGCCGGATATGATTCCACCGACAGGCGTTATCCGGTGTTTTACATATTGGATGGAGAGTCGGCTTTCCTGACCAGGCAGAACGGCATGCGTGACACGATAGCCTATGAGCTGGTGCATGACCAGTTGGTTCATGAGGGTTTGATTGAACCTGTCATCTTCATCGCAATACACAATTCCCTTGATTCGGACGGCAAACGGATACCCGGCAACCGGAATACAGATTATTGCATGGACGGCCAGACATTTAAACAGGGAGATATTGAGAAAATATCCTCCTCCAAGTCGGAAGGCTACTACCAGTTCCTCTCCCAAACGGTAAAGCCGATGATAGACAAAACATACCGCACCCGGCCGGAGCCGGCTTCAACCGGTGTGACAGGATTTTCAGCAGGAGGTGCAGGGGCATTTTGGATGACTTATCTGCATCCGGAAACTTTCGGGATGGGCATATGCCAGTCACCGCCATTCTTCCCGCCATGGGTCGGAAAGGAACTGAGTGAAATAATCTTCAATCCAAAACTGCCTGTTCCCAATGTGCGGTTGTGGATTGATGCAGGTTCGCGTGAGTTTGATTTTATCTACAAACACGCCTATTCCGCCTATCGCAAGCTGCTTGCAAGGGGCTTCAGGCAAAATGAAAATATCGCATTTTATACCGGTCACAACCACGGGCACGAAAAGTTTGACTGCACCCGGCGCCTGCGCGCCGCACTGTATTTCATGCTGGGCACAAAGACACCGAAATTGACCAGTGTTGAGATTGCTGAAATGGACTCTGAAGCAGGCGGCCCTATCAATCTTGCCCGTCGAGGGCATGCGATTCTGGAGACTGTTTATGATGACTGGCTCCGTCTGACGGATTGCGCTGCCGAATTTGAAATTGCAAACCCGAAAGTGGTGGCTCTCGATAGCACAACCAATGAAATCCGACCCAGATCCGCAGGGAGTACAACCATTGCATCTTCATACGAAGGCCGCAAGATTGTACAGCAGATAGAGGTGCCAGCTCCCAAAGCACAACAGCCATGCCATGCAGTTGAAAAAACTGTGACCATAGATGGAGACTTGTCCGACTGGCCGAATCTCCCCATCCTGGTTGACAAACCGCAAAGCGTTGCCGATGCAACTATGTGGAAAGGGCCGGCAGACTTGTCATACCGGTTTGACTGCAGATATGATGATAATTTCTTTTACATAGCCATACAAGTTACCGATGAACACATAAACAGCGCAGCGGATAAAGACCCGTGGTTCCAGGATGGCGCAGAGGTGCGCATCGATGCACGTCCGGAAGCGGACAGGCTTTTCGGGCAAGGCAAAGAATTCCAGGATTTTCTGCTGATAGCAATGAGTCCGTCCGGCGCAGGCGAAACCCGCCTTCCTTTTAACGCCGCGAAACTTCCGGCAGGAGTTAAGGCGGTCTGCATTAGCACCGCCACCGGGTACAATGCAGAGATAGCCATCCCGATATCATATATAAATGAAAAAGCCGGCAAGCAGTGGAGCGGTATCCGCCTTAATGTGGTGGTTAATGATCTTGACGATGACTACAAGGGATTCCGTGGCGACAAACTGTGGTGGCTGCCCGACTGGCGAACTCCCGACAGCACCTGGGGGGCAGGCACATTTGTGAAGGAATAAAAAGAGTGCTTAGTCTCTTAAAAGTTAAATCTTGTGTTTTCAACGCAAGATTTATTCCTGAGCGAAGCACATTCCTTATTTTCCTTATTTGGTTCCGGCTTTGCCGGGTTGGGGTCAGCCAATCTTCCTGATTTTACCGCCGAGGGATGCGATCTTTAGGTCGATGTTCTCATAGCCGCGGGATATGATCTCGGCCCTGTGGATGGTGCTTGTCCCCTTTGCGCAGAGTGCGGCAATCAGGAGCGCCATTCCTGCACGTATGTCCGGACTTGACAATTCCATGGCGCGTAGTTTCGAAGGGCCTGAAATGACAACGCGATGCGGGTCGCAGACAATCGCATTCGACCCCATCATGATGAGCCTGTCGACAAAGTACATCCTGCTTTCAAACATCTTCTCGAAAAATAGAACAGTTCCGCGCGCCTGGGTCGCCATGACTATCGTGCAACTCATCATGTCGGTCGGGTACTGGGGCCAGGGGCCGTCTGAAATCACTGGAATTGCATTCCCGAAATCCGGCCTGATTGAAAGGCGCTGTCCGCCGGGCAGGTGTATCCTGTCGCTGAAAAGGGCGAATCTTACGCCGAACCTTTCAAAGACACGCCTGATCATCCAGTAATGTCTCGGTATCGTTCCGTGAATTGTAAGGTCACCGCCGGTTACTGCGGACATCGCAAGGAAACTGCCGGCTTCGACATGATCGCCGATCACCTCATGTTCCGCCCCGTGAAGTTTCTCCACGCCTTCGACGATTATCGTATTTGAATCGGTGCCGGTTATTTTCGCCCCCATTTTCCTGAGGAGTTCGGCGAGATCCTGGACATGAGGTTCGGAGGCTGCATTGCGTATGACAGTTCTTCCTTTGGAGACTGCTGCGGTCATCATTATATGTTCTGTCGCAGTGACACTGGCCTCGTCGAAAAAAAGGTCTCTTCCCTTCAGTTGAGCCGCGGAAATGACAAACGGAGGTTCGCTGGAAAGGAGTTTTGCGCCGAGGCACTTCAATCCGTAAAAATGTGCGTCGATTCTTCTTCTTCCGATGTCGTCCCCCCCGGGGGGCCAGAAGGAAACTTCTTTGCATCTGTGGAGAAGAGGGCCAGCAAAGAGCAGGGAGGTCCTGATCTGATTTGAAAGCTCCTGGGGAATTTTGCTGGAGCTGATGTTTTTCGCCTGGATCTTCAGTGTTGATCCTGATCGCTCCGATATGACACCCAGGGCTTCTGCGATTTTAAGCATCGCGGCTACATCGACAATGTCGGGTACATTATGGAGGATTATCTCATCTTCCGTAAGAAGGGAGGCGGCAATCATCGGCAGTATGGCGTTCTTGTTTCCGGAAAGCTTCATTTCTCCTGATACTGGATATCCACCCTCTATGATAAAACTGCTCATGGTTTTTCCGTTCCAATCATTTCCATATGTTGTTAATGAACAACATGCTTCTGAGGATTCTGCTTGTCATCCCGCTGGAGACGTGCTCGGCGTTGCTGTCGGCGGTGTAATGGTTGATGGCCTTTACTATTTCAAAGGCGGATATGAAGCGTTTGTCGGGGTTCTTGTCAAGCATCTTGGCCATGACATCCTGAAGCCAGGAATCAATCCGGGGGTTTATTTTCCTCGGTTCTTCAGGTTTTTTCTCCCTTATGGCATCAAGCAGTTTGTAGAGAGTATCGCCCTCAAATGGGCGTACTCCAGTGAAAAGCTCATAACAGATGACTCCCAGGGAAAAAATGTCGGTCCTGTAATCGATCGTTTTTGCGGAATCAAAACTTTCCGGAGACATGTATGCGGGCGAACCCATTACATCGCCGGTTATTGTGAGTTCCGAATCTATTATCTTGCCGATCCCGAAATCGGTGATTTTGACAATGCCGTCATCCGTCACCAATATGTTCTCGGGTTTTATGTCCCTGTGGATAATACCCTGCCGGTGGACGTAATCGAGGGCGTCTGCAGTCTGCTTTATTATGGATATTTTCCTGTCGAAGTCAAGGTTCTTCTGTTTTATATGATGGGAAAGCTGCCTTCCGTTGACGTGTTCCATTATCAGGTACGGAAGCCCTTTCCTGTCATCGAAATTATAATCGAAGATTTTTACGATGTTCGGATGGTCGATCCTCCTCAGGATTTCAGCCTCCCTTGCAAACCTCTGCATCCTGATGGCGTAGCTTTCAGGGGTGGTGTCCTTCCGCAGGATCTTGACCGCGAAATAATTGCCGCCCTTCTCCACAAGCATTACCGTGCCGACATTGCCGACACCAAGCGTCTTTATGATCTTGTAACCCATGAATTCCGATTCGGAAAGCGTATCACCCGGATCGGGATTACCCTTGTTTTGGGAGATGGCCTTGTCAATCAGCGAATACAGGAGGGACAGTTCGATAGGCTTGGGCAGATAGTAGAAAGCGCCTTCCTTGACAAGGTTGACGGCGTCGGAGAATTTCGGCATACCGGTCATGAGGATGAACGGCATCCCTCGAAAG
>JBAZRS010000243.1:0-7617 GCA_041662825.1 Victivallales bacterium
AAGACACACTAAAGTTGTGAACACCAACAAGAGATATTCCCGCGACAACAGTTTTCTTGCATTTTGAAATCAGCTCCCATTAATATTAACATCAACCTTATAATTATGCCATAATTATAAGATTTGTATTCTGTGGAAGTTCTGCAAGAAAAGTTCGTTTTTCTACAGTCAATCTCCTCCCAGGGCGTGGAATATGCTCAATTATGCGAAGATCGCAAAAGATGCAGCGGCGCGGAGTTGAAGAAGGTAAATTTCAATTTTACTGAAAATAGAATGCATCTAATTTAAACACAGCGGCTCAAATAATTGCGCATTTCGCGGCGAGGAATTTTGGCTTATGGCACGGAGCGAGGAGGGAAAATACCCACAGCGGTCTTTGACCGACAAGCGACAAAGCCAGAAGACAAAAGAACCGCCGCCCCTAGGGTTGCCCGCAGAAGCCCCCTCTGGCCGCGTTGCTCCTCGTTCATAGACCGCGAGGGTATGCTCACTCGTCGCGCCTTGCCATAGAGGGCTTCTGCAGACAACGAAATGCGCAATTATTTAAGTCGCTGTGTATATATTGAAATATCGGTGTTAATAACAGAGATATCAATGTGATAGAAAACGAAAAATATGTTTAAATAAATTGCTGAAATGAAACCTTATATATCCATACTCATTTTAATTTGCTCCGTGTGCCTAATATCTTACGGGATATGGAACGCAGATGTTCCGTTTGGGGATGAAGCGGGATATGTCAGTGATTCGTATAATCTCCATTCAAGCGGGCAATTTACCATAAACCTGTATAAGCTCAGTTATGTGGCGATTTTCAAGTATCTGACGGACGATCCCCTGAACGCCCATTACCTGTGCAGGTTCCTCACCTCCCTTGTTTCAGTTGTCCTCATGTATTTCTTCCTGAAGAGTTTCAAGTTCATCAACAATGAATTTGCGCTGATCCTCTCATGCGTGTTCTGGGCGATAGCGCGATTGAACATCCCCGAGTCCCAGTTCGGGAACATAAACCTCTTCACTTTGAACCTGGTATTCCCTGCAGTAATCCTCCTGATGAGGAAGTTTTCTGTTGAAAGGGCTCTGTTCCTTGTCGTATCGCTTCTGTGGGCTGCACAGATAAGGACGGAATACTATGCAGCTCTTGCCGTAATCCTCTGCTGGTTTGGCTACATGTTTTACAAAAGAGGGGATGGTGACTCTCCTGGATTCAGACCGGGACTGCGCTTAATCGCCATGGTTCTTCTGCTGATCTTGTCTATTACGACGATTTCGGTGAACAGGACACAGGCCCCGAATTTTGACAAGTATCTTCTTCTGGGACTGAGCCAGTGCTACACAAGCCTCTATTCAAAACTGCATCCGGAAGAGAAGATGTCTACTATGGTGGAATACTCGGATCTGGTGAACAAGGTCTTTAACCATCCGACGGGATTCATTGATGCGGCAATGAAGAATCCAAAGGAAGTGTTAAAATATCTTATCCTCAACGGTGGCATAAACTCTGTTATTCTTATCCCGGGGCTTCTGAGGCACAGGGCGATTCCAGGCACTGAAAAATATGGCAAGAAGGGAGAGATGCTGCAGATTTCAGTTATTCTCATTATACTCTTTTCTGCGACAGTGACCGCTGTCCTCAAGGCTAAAACCAGCATATCTGCAGTTGCACGCAGTTGCATCAGCAATGTCGGCGCCGGAAACCTGGCTGTGCTCCTGGCATTGTGTTCGGCTTCACTTGTTTCGATATTTCTGCTCATTCCGGATCCACGGTACTGGATATCTTTCATACCCCTGCTGTTCCTGTGGATAGCCTGGTGTCTTAACTTCATATTCGGACAGATCCGCAGCCGGCCGGTGAACATTGCGATCTTCGCAATCCTGACGGTCTTGATGTCGATGCCGATGTTCCTCGGCGGGGATACCAACTGCAAAGTCATATTGAAAATGAGGCAGGCTGCTGATAAATCGGTTACAAGTCCCACGGTCGCCGGGCTTTATCCTGGCGCAATTGCGTTTTTTGCATTCAAGGACAAATGCCAGGTCGTGTGTGTCGGAGATCTTAAAATAGCGGATTTCGACAGCAGGAAATATGATTTCGTGGTTGCGGACAAATACCTAAGGGATTCAATATACTGGCGAGACAACGGTTCATTCATGGATGATTTTGAAGCGAAACCTGAAGAGCACGGTTATTCTTTGCTATGCAGAACTGGCGACAAGTATGAAATAGCTGTTTACAAATCAATTTATGACAGGAAAGCAAAGGAAGTGAAGTGAAAAGAATATCAATAAGGAAAAAAATAATATACGCCATCTTGACCATATCGGGATCAACATTGCTCTGCCTTTTGGCAGCTGAGATTGTCATAAGGATCTTCTTCCCGCAGCAGGACTCCATGCGATGGTTCGTATCGGATCCGGACTACGGATATCTGAACAGGAAGAGCTTCAGCCAAGATTATGTCTATTCCAAGACTGGATTTTTAATGAGGGTGAGGACAAACTCATTAGGACATCGGGGGCCAGAGCCAGACAAGGCGATTTTGGGAGACAAGGATGCGACCAGAATACTACTCATCGGGGACTCTTTCACTTTCGGCTACGGAGTGGAGAATGAAGATCACTTCGGAACTTTGCTCGAACAGAAACTCCGTGACAAGGGCCGTAAATGCACAGTCCTAAATTCCGGCGTCGCCGGATGGGGAAGCCTCCAGGCCTTAAACTATGCCCGCGACCACTTCGAGCAGTTCAGACCGGATATCGTCATCTACACCTTTTGCGGCAACGATGCGGACGATGATATCAGGTTTACCAGCGACAAGTCGTTGACGGACAGGGAGAAGGGGCTTTTCTATTTCCCCGGAAAAATTTTTATACGAGACCATTCCCACCTTTACAGGCTGATAGTGGAAAAATTCCGGATATCGATCCACGCCTTTGCACTCAAGAGAAAGATCAGGAAGAGCGGGGATTCGGATGTAAAAGTGGACACGCAGAGTGCGAGCCTGGTAATTGACGACCAATGGACGGGAATTGCGAAGAACATCAGGAAATTCAGCGATGATTTCCTCAAGTTTAACCCGAAGGGGATTTTCATTGTGGAAGCTTCTTCCCCGTGGGATGAGAACATCAGGGAGCACCTTGCCCTGACGGCCGACGGCAAGGGCATATTTTACCTAGATGTATATGAAGACACAGTAAAAATACCGGATACCGAAAGAACTATGCCCCATGATGGACACTGGAGCCCTAAAGTCCATGCGATTTTCGCAGACAAGCTGGCGGAATTGATTGGAGGGAACCTCTAAAAATTCGCATGTGGCGCGTTGCGGAAGATTTTTGAAAGCTCAAAAAGAATTTCTGAACGGAGGCGTATCGAGAGATACGCCGAGAGAGGAACATTATTTCTTGAGCCAAAAAGATCCGCAACCCGAAGGGAGACAAATTCTTATGGATTTCAGCGTTGTCGTAAAAATGCTTACATACCGCTTCGGGTATGCTCGCAATTTTCCTCCTAGCTGCCTATCCATAATCTCCTGTCTCGCGCCATATGCCAATTTTTAGAGGTTCCCTGAAGAACAATCCGGGAAAGCGGTAAATCCGGAACCTTCAAAAGAGCAATGAGATTGCTTTAGCAGAGACACATTGGAAATTAAAGAGACCATCACCAAGTTTCCATCTCAAATTCCGTTTCTGGACGGGATGCGCGCAATAGCTGCGCTCATGGTGCTTGGGCTGCATTTCACCGGATGCCACAACGAGCCGCTGTTCCTTCGGAAAGCCATGGTCATTGGAGGTACCGGGGTCGACTGGTTTTTTGTCCTATCAGGCTTTCTGATAACCAGGATCCTTCTGCGCTCAAAGGAGTCACCCACATTTTTCAGTTCGTTTTATGCACGGCGCATTCTGCGGATATTTCCACTCTATTATGCATATCTGGCGATATTCTTCTATGTTGTGCCGCTCCTCTTTTCGGAAAAGATCCTCCCGGCGGACACACAGATCTGGTTCTGGGTATATCTGCAGAATGCCGCAATGACATTTTCTGACAAGTGCTCTGGCGGCCCTGCCCACTTCTGGTCGCTGGCGGTAGAAGAACACTTTTACCTCGCCTGGCCCCTGCTTGTGTATTTTCTGTCTCGGCGCCATTTCACAATCGTACTCGGAGCCGTAATTGTGTTTCCGATTATTATGCGCATAATTTTTGTCATGAACGGGATAGAGGTGTATTTCTTCACATTGACGCGCATAGATTCGATCGGGTTTGGGGCGATTCTGGCGGTGATGTTCACTGAAGGGATCCCGCAGACCACCGGCACCCGGAGGGCTGTCCGGCTTTTTCGTATACTCCTGATTGGCATTCCTCTGATAGTCCTGCCGTCTTTCATATTCCTTTCAGGGACATCCATGATGTGGATGCAAGTGGTGAAATTCACGGTAATTCCGGCGTTCTACTTTGCCGTGATGGGATTCTGCCTTGCCGATCCCGCCGCTAAACTCCTGACCTGTTTCTTTTCCATTGGCTGCCTGCGCTGGATAGGTGCAATAAGTTATGGAATCTACGTCTTTCATCCGACTACTTTCCTTATTGTCCGCCGTCTGGTGCCTGATGCAGGCTATATTCTGGATTTTGCCCTCTCGTTCGGATTTACGATCGCCATAGCCTATTTAAGCTTCCGTTTCTTCGAGTCGCCAATACTCAAACTCAAAGACAAGTTCAAATACATGGTTTCCGATGCGGGAAGCAGTACCGCCCAGCAGCAAATCCGATGAAATCTACTTGGTAAAACCAATTCCGGACCGGCTATGTTAAAAACTTTTCCTTCTTTCAAAATAATCCTGTTGATGTATTGTTGCAGATAATGCGACAATCCGTTTCCCCCATAATAATTTGGGATGACTCTGGAAGAAATTGCTAAGACCATCGATCTAATGAATGTGGAATCATGATATGAAAATACTTGGAATATCGGCGTACTACCACGATTCAGCCGCCGCCCTCTTGGTTGACGGGGAAATCAGGGCGGCAGTTCAGGAGGAACGTTTTACCAGGATAAAGCATGACTATAATTTTCCCCTGAACGCCGTTAATTTCTGTCTGAATGATTCAGGCATAGGGGCCGGGGACATTGATTATATCGTCTATTACGACAAGCCCCTTCTGAAATTCGACCGTCTTCTTGAGACATATCTTGCTTATGCGCCAATGGGCTTTAACTCATTTTCACAGGCGATGACGGTATGGTTGAAAGAGAAGCTTTTCATTAAAAGAGACATAAGGAAAAAGCTTGACGGGAACTTTAAAGGTAAGATCCTTTTCACGGAACACCATGAATCACATGCGGCAAGCGCCTTTTTCCCATCCCCCTTTGAGGAAGCTGCGATACTCACTGTTGACGGCGTCGGGGAATGGGCTACCGCCAGCATCGGGAAGGGGAAGGGGAACAAGATAGAGATCTTGAAGGAAATGATGTTCCCGCATTCCCTGGGCCTCCTGTATTCCGCGTTCACGTATTTTGCGGGTTTCAAGGTGAATTCCGGCGAGTATAAGCTGATGGGCCTCGCCCCTTACGGCCGCCCTGTTTACGCGGATGTCATAAAGGAAAACGTGGTCGACATAAAAGATGACGGTTCAATCTGGCTTGACATGAGTTATTTCAATTACTGCGCCGGACTGACAATGACCACAAGGAAATTTGATGATTTGTTTGGCGGCGCCCCGCGGAACCCGGAAAGCCTCATAACACAGAGGGAAATGGACATCGCAGCCTCCATACAGAAGGTCACTGAGGAAATAATGATTAAAATGTCCAGGCATGCGCAGGAGATAACGGGTTGCAGGAATCTATGTCTTGCCGGAGGGGTGGCACTCAACTGCGTCGCCAACGGAAAGATAATGGAAGAGGATATTTTTGATAAAATATGGATTCAGCCGGCTGCGGGAGATGCGGGCGGGGCTCTGGGAGCCGCAATGTTCGTCTGGCATCAGCTTCTTGACAGGCAGAGGAAGGTGGAACTCGGGGATTCCCAGAGGGGTTCATTATTGGGAACAAGGTATTCAAATGACGAAATAAAACGGTTTCTCGACGGGCAGGGGGCGAAATATGAATTCCATGAGGAGGAATCCCTGGTTGACAGGGTTGCCGATTGTATAGACGCAGGGAAAGTGATAGGATGGTTTTGCGGGAAGATGGAGTTCGGCCCGCGTTCCCTGGGTGCGAGAAGCATTATAGGCGACGCCCGCAGCAAGGACATGCAGGCGAAAATGAATTTGAAAATAAAGTACAGGGAATCCTTTCGCCCGTTTGCACCGTGTGTCCTTGCGGAAGATGCGGACAGGTATTTTGAATTCGACTCCGAGTCTCCATACATGCTGATGGTTGCGAAGGTCAGGGAGGACAGAAGGATTCAGATAGACGAGGGGCAGAGGCGTATAATGACTTCTGATCCCGACCTGTGCAAACGCGTCAACATCCCCCGTTCAGAAATCCCGGCAGTCACACACATAGACTATTCGGCGAGGATTCAGACTGTGGACAAGGAAAGGCATGGCCGGTTTTATGAGGTCATAAGGAAATTCAAGGAGAAGACCGGCTGCCCAGTGATCATAAATACAAGCTTCAATATTCGCGGTGAGCCCATAGTCTGTTCTCCTGCGGATGCGTTCAGATGCTTCATGAACTGTGAAATGGATGTTCTGGTCCTTGAAAATTACATTTTGAGAAAGGAAGAACAGAGCGCCTTGGATGAAAAGGACATTGAGAAATACAAGAAACAATTTAAACTGGATTAGGCGGTCATGATAAACCCTTTTATTGAAATCAACTGGAAACCGGATTCGAATGACTTGAGGAAATTCGGCAGATCGGTGCTTGGCGGATTCCTGATAATCTCTGCAGTTTTCCTGCTCGCAAATACCCTGGTTTACAAATATCCGTTCGCTAAAGCGGCATATATACCCTTGATCCTTTCGGTCTCCGGCATTGCGGTCTGTTTTATATCGTATTTCATCAAGCCGCTGGCTCTGCCGGTTTATTATGCCTGGTTCGTAATCGGCGCTTCCATGGGGATAGTGGTGTCAAACCTGCTGCTTTCTCTGTTTTACTATTTAATATTCACCCCTGTCGGGCTGGCGATTAAGTATTTAACCGGAAGGGATCCTCTCAATCTCAAGGGGATAAAGACCCGGAAGAGCAACTGGAACAGTCATAATGCAAACAGACCTCTCCGGAGGTATTTTAAACAGTATTAAATGGTGGGAAATGATGAAGAAGAACAAAGAAGAGCAAAAATTTGAAGATATTGAGTCCGATTCCGGGATAATCCGGGAATTCTGGGAATTCATATGTGAAAACAAAAAATTCTGGCTGATCCCGCTTATAATAATATTGCTTCTGCTTGGTCTCCTGATTTTTCTGGGAGGAACAAGTGCGGCGCCTTTCATTTATACGATATTTTAACAATATCGCCGGTTAAAACCATGAAAATATTCCTTATCAATCCATCACACGGGGAAGTTTACGGCAAGCTGACCCCTCCCGAACATCCGCATCTCGGACTGGCATACATTGCAGCCGTGCTTGAGGCGGAAAAACACGCCGTCAGAATAATCGATATTGA
>JBAZRS010000244.1:0-7580 GCA_041662825.1 Victivallales bacterium
AAGATCCGCAACCCGAAGGGAGACAGATTCTTATGGATTCCGCCATCGTCGCAAATCCAGTCACAGCCCGCTACGGGGCTGCTCTTGGCGTTTGCTCCTTGTCGGCTCTCCATAATCTCCTGTCTCGCGCCATATGCCAATTTTTAGAGGTTCCCTAAATTCATCTTTACCTTCATATCCCGCCTTCAGTAGCCAGGTGAAATGCTTGGGATCCGAAATTCTGAAATCGAATTTCCTGTCTGTTTTGCTGTTCCAATCTTCAGGTTTAGAAATGATCCCGGCCCGATCGGGTCGTCCTTCTTCTTGATAAGGGAAAAATAATAAGGGGTTATCCTGATTATGAATTTGCGCGCGTCCGCCTCCAGCTCCTCCAGCGGAATTCCAAATTTCTCTTTGGACACCCTGAAACACTATGCTAGATTAATCCTTGTAAATATAAAAATCAGAGTTAAAAATCCCATCCCATGCTGGAGATATCATGTTTAGCGCAAAAAGGAGTTATCATGCACAAGAATAAAGACGGGAGTTCCGTTCTTGAGTCGATAATTCTATCCAGTCCGTTCATGGTGTTCAGATGGAAAATAGCTCCGGATTGGCCTGTCGAGTATGTTTCCCCCAATATCTCCTTGCTCGGATATGACCCCTCTGATTTCTTAGAAGGTAGAGTGTCCTGGCCTGAAATCACACATCCGGATGATGTTCCTAGACTGGAAAAGGAAGTCTCCGTTTTTCTGGAAAATAAAAAATACTCTTTTTCCCAGCAATATAGAATATACACGGAAAAGAGAGAGATAAGGTGGATGCAGGACTGGAACGAGGTAATTATGAAAGACGGTGAACCCATTGCGATACAGGGTTTGCTGCTTGACGTTACGGAACGGATTTTAGCGCAACATAAGGCTGAATCCATGCGAATGAAACTAGAGGAGGCACTTTCAAAAGCCCTTTCAGAATTCCTGCCGATATGCATGCACTGCAAAAGCATAAAGGATGGCAAGGGAGCCTGGACAAAATTGGAGAAATACCTGACTGCAAGAACCAAAGCCCGCCTAAGTCATGGTCTCTGCCCGGCATGCGCCCAAAAACATTACGGCATGTCGGAAGTTGAAGGCTAAGCGAATAATCCCTACGACTTCTTCACTGTAATCCCATTCTGTCTCGGTTCCGGTTTCACTTCGCCGGAAAATCTTCTCTGTTCCTGAGGAGTATCCGCGTCGGTAATGAAACTCCCGAGAGTCAGCTCGCGTTCAATGTCAAATTCGCACGGAGGCTTCTGCTTCTGTCTGAATTCCTCCTTTGCGTGTTCGGGCTGTGCGTAATGGAATACCTTGCCCTCGTAATTGCGCATGACGACTTCCTTGTCTGTGATCCTCGTGACATATTCGGGGATGAGCGGGATCTTTCCGCCGCCGTTCGGTGCGTCAATCACGAAATGGGGAACCGCAAGACCGGAAGTCCAGCCGCGCAGTTTCTCAATTATGTCGAGTCCCTTCTGGACGGAAGTCCTGAGGTGTTCTGTACGGTCAACCATGTCGGCCTGGTAAATGTAGTACGGTTTCACCCTAGCCAGCAGGAGCTTCTGCATGAGCAGTTTCATCACGTCGGGATCATCATTCACCCCTTTGAGGAGGACTGTCTGGTTGCCAAGGGGGATGCCGGCGTCGGCAAGCCTGCCGAGGGCTTTCATTGCAAGGGGGGTGAGCTCGTCGGGATGATTGAAATGGACATTCATGAAAAGAGGGTGGTATTTCTTCAGCATCCTGACAAGATTTGGCGTGATTCTCTGCGGGAGCATGCAGGGAACCCTGGTTCCTATGCGGAGGATTTCAATATGGGGGATGGCACGGAGATTCTTGAGGATATATTCGATTTTGCTGTCTTCCAGGAGGAGAGGATCGCCGCCGGAGATGACAACATCGCGTATTTCCGTATGCTGACGGATGTATTCAATTCCCTCGTCTATGAACTTCATGTTGATTTTGTTCGGATCCCCGACTCTTCTGCTTCTCGTGCAGAAACGGCAGTAGGAGGCGCATACCGGCGACACAAGGAAGAGGCACCTGTCCGGATAGCGGTGTACGATGTTGTTCACGGGAGAATCCTTGTCCTCGGCGAGCGGATCCTCGAAAAGATCGTTGTTCTCAAGCTCCCTGATGTCGGGCACTACCTGCCTGTAGATCGGGTCGTCCTTCTTCTTGATAAGGGAGAAATAATAGGGGGTTATCCTGATTTTGAATTTGCGCGCGACCGCCTCCAGCTCCTCCAGCGGAATTCCAAACTTGTCTGAAAGAACCTTTGCCGACGTGATACTTCGCTTCAACACTTTTCGCCAGTTTTCCTCTTTCATCACCATGTCCTCCTTAGTGTTCACTTGAGCCTCTTCACGTAAATGAGCCTGTCGTCGCCTTCCGAATAGAAATCCTTTATCCTCGCCTCCATCGTGTAATGGGTGCGTATGTAAAAATTCCTCGTAGGTTCGTATTTGTGCTGAGACGAAGTCTCGATTATGATCAGCTTGCCGTTTTTTGCGGCGATCTCCTCCTCGACATGGCTCAGGAGTCTTCTTCCGACGCCTTTCTTCTGGATCTGCGGTGCAACAGCTATCCAGTAGACGTCATAAGTACCCACAGTCACAGGCGTAGGCCCGTAACAGATGTAGCCTGCCGTCTTCCCCTCGACCTCCGCGACATGGAGTATGTAGTCCTTCTGTTCCTTGTTGAGAAGCACGGTGTCCGTAAGTTCAAGCGCCACGGCAACCTCGTCTTCAGTGAACATCTGGGTTTCAATCAGTATATTGTTAATCGCATCCCGGTCTCCCGGAGTTATGTCCCTTATTGTGACCATATTTTATAAACCTGTATTTTCCCGTATTATTGTTTTCATGAAATCCTCGTAATCCATCCCGGCGGCAATCAGCGCCTTGACAAATCCGGCATCAGGCGAAATATCGGGGTTGGGATTGAATTCAAGGACATGTATGTTTTCTTCGGAATCAACCCTGAAATCGACTCTTCCATAGTCTTTTCCCAACAGGATCTCATATGCCTTGAGCGCAACCGCCTCCAGCTTCTTCCTGAGGCCGGAGCTTATTTTCGCAGGACAGACCGACGGAGTTTTCCTGTAGAAGGGATGGTCGGCAAGCCATTTCGCCTCGTATCCGGTTATCTTGGGTGTGTTTTCATCAAGCGCCGAAAAATCTATCTCGGAAACCGGAAGAGCTTTCGGCTTCCTGTTCCCTAAGATGGAAACATTAAATTCGCGCCCTTCAATGTATTTCTCCACAAGCACCGGTTCACCGTATTTGGATAGGAGCGAGGCCACCGATTTTTTCAGGCTTTCAATATCGTATATCACCGAATTCTGGTTTATTCCCAGGCTGGCGTCCTCGCTTGACGGTTTTGCGAAAACAGGATATCCCAGGCGGGTTTTTTCGGGAACCTCTTGAAAAACTTCGTAGTCGGGCGTCGGAATCCCGTTTGCTGTGAAAATGTTCTTTGCAAGTATCTTGTTCTGGGAGATCCCGAGCGTAATCGGCCTGTTTCCGCTGTAAGGTATCCCGATAAGCTCCCAGAGCCCGGCTATATGCATTTCATGCTTCGACTTCCCGTGGAATCCTTCGCAGAGGTTGAAAATCATCTCCGGCGAAAAGTCCCTTATTTCCGCAAAGCACTTTTCAATGCTGCTGACAGGCATCAACGCCGGACTGTGCCCCATTCTCATGAGGGTGTCATAGACAATGTCAGCCTCCTGCTTCACGGCGACTTCGGAAATGTAGTCGAGATCGCTGGCGCCCGCGTCCGCCGGGTCATTGTAGGCAATCAGTATCCTGAGTTTTCTCTTCTTCATTTTTTTATCGGCGCCGACTTTCATTATTTTCCACTCATCCCTTTTTTCAAACCCCATCTTGTGGCGGCTATTTTCACGACATTGTCCAGCATGTCCGCGTATGGGTATCCGGCGGTTCTCGCCGCTTTTGGGAAACATGAGTTGTCTTCAGGATCGGGCAGGATTCCGGGGAGGGGGTTAAGCTCTAGTATATTTGGAACGCCTTCAGAATCAAATCGGACATCCACCCTGCACAAATCCCTTACCCCGAGCACGGTGATAGTCCTTTTGACCAGGCTTTCAATAGATTTCTTCTCTTTTGAAGTCAGCTTTGCAGGGCACTGGAATATGTCAAGCGGTTTGGCCGGGGTATCCCAAACCCATTTCGCCTCATATGAGTAAATCTTGTGGGCACCCTCGGGAAGCTCGTCATAGTTAATGGCCACTATCGGAAGCACCTCGATGTTCTCGCCGTTGCCCCATACTGCAACAGTGAATTCCCTTCCCTCAAGGAATTCCTCGATGATGACAGGCTGACGGTACTTCTCGAGCTTTTCAGCGATTCTTTTCTTGGCGGTCTTGATGTCATGGACGACCGAGTCGTCGAAAATCCCCTTGCTGCTTCCCTCGGCGACAGGCTTGATTATGGCCGGGAACCTGAAGCCTTCGGGGTTTATCTTTTCACCGGGATGGAAAGTTGCGAACTTCGCATTCGGGATGGAGTAATAGCTCAGGATTTCCTTTGTACGGGCCTTGTTGAGGCATATCGCCAGCGTGAGCGGACCGGAACCGGAGTAGGGCAGTCCAAGCCTTTCACAGACCATGGGGATATATGATTCACGGAAGTCGCCGAAGAGGCCTTCGGCAATGTTGAAGACAATGTCCGGACGGATACTGGAGAGGTTCTCGGAAGCGTTGTCGTCCGCCTCGACTCCGCAGACGTCGTGGCCTTTCGAGCGCAGGGCATTCATTACGGCATTGATTGTTTCTTCGCTGTCGCCTTCAGCAAAGAAATCTAGAGGCGGAGGTTCCTCTTCCTGATCCGGAAGATCCTCGCTGACATTTTTCCTGTATTCTTTTTGCAGCCCTAGCTTGCTGCTGTACGCGACAGCAATTTTCATTCCGGATTTCCTGATTTAGATTTGTAGACTGTGTCTATGGAAGATGGATTTTCGGTCTGGGAAATCGCGGGCGTAGAAAGGGCGTGAAGCTTTTTGCAGATTTTATCGGGCGTGAAAAACAAAATATGAGGTTGCGAATCTGTGTCTGAAGACATTTTAAATTACGCACCTACCCTTCAATTTAGTTTCTGTTTCTAAAACAATCCATGTCTAAATATTATATCAAACAAATTAAAAACAAATGACTTACCCCTCCAATAATAAAAATTTTCGACTTTTTTTTAGGGGCGGCAGTTTGCGAAAGTCGCAATCGGCGGCCTTCAGGTGTCAAGCATCAAGTCGTTATCAGGTTGAATTTTGACTACAAGGCGGTAATGATATGGGAGGTAATTGCACAAGTTACTAATCAACTGTGCTCGGGTGTCAGGTGTCAGTGTGCAGGAAAAGCGAACACATTCATCTTGATTTTTCCGACACCAGACACCTGAAAACTATATGTAAGCAATAAAACTGAATTCCAAAATGGAGTAACCATGAAAATCTTAACTGTCTTCACCGTCTTTTCCGTCTTTGTTTTCTCTTTTGTCCTTTCAGCCGCCGATGCGGAACCTATAGCCTCGGTCGTCAAGGTCTTCTCCGTCCAGAGCAAGCCGGACTACCATCAGCCGTGGCAGAACTATCCTCAGAGTTCCGGCACCGGCTCCGGCTGCGTCATTGGCGGTGAATACATCCTGACCAACGCCCATGTGGTTTCCAATTCGACTTTCATCATGGTCCGTAAACAGGGCGATCCGAAAAAGTATGTTGCGAAACTCGCAGCTTCGGGACATCAGTGCGATCTCGCACTCCTCAAGGTGGAGGATCCCGATTTTTTCAAAAACATGAAACCCCTGGAGGTGGGTGAGCTATCAAAACTCCAGGACAAGGTTGCGGTGCTCGGTTATCCCCTGGGCGGCGACAACATCTCAATTACCGAGGGAGTCGTCTCCAGAATAGAGCCCATCCTCTACAACCACAGCGGAAGATATCTCCTCTCCGTCCAGATAGACGCCGCAATAAATCCCGGAAACAGCGGCGGCCCGGTCGTCAAGGACGGGAAAATCGTCGGTATCGCCTTCCAGAACATGAGCGGGGAACAGAGCATGGGTTACATGGTGCCGGCAACCGTGGTGAGCCATTTCCTGAAGGATGTCAAAGACGGCCGTTTCGACGGATTTCCCGACATTGATGTCGATATCTGCACCATGGAGAACCCGGATTTGAGGAAATGGGCGCGCATGGGCGGCGACCAGTCCGGTGTCCTGGTCACCCACATCGCCGAACCGGAAAACAAGAAGGGGATTTTCAGGACGAATGACGTGATCATGGAAATTGACGGCGTTAAAATCGCCAACGACGGCTCCGTGCCTTTCAGGAACGGTGAACTCATCTTCTTCGGCCATCTCATCTGGTCGAAATACATAGGGGACAAGTGCAAATTCAAAGTGTTGCGCGACGGCAAGCCGGTCGAATTCGATTATACTCTGTGCAACGTGCTGAAACTCGTCCCAAGACGCGCCTACGATGTGCTTCCCTCCTATTATATAATCGGGGGACTGCTATTTGCACCTTTGACGGAAAATTATCTCGACACCTGGGGCAACTGGTCAAAGGCCCCGCCTGAATTCGTGACGTTGGCGTCAAGGGGTGAAATCACCGAGGCCCAGGATCAGGTGCTGGTGCTTTCGGGAGTCCTCGCCGACGATGTCAACATGGGATATCAGAACATCAGGTATGTCACCGTCAAAACACTCAATTCGGAGAAAGTCAAAAACCTCAAAGACTTCATTGCCAAGATTGAAAACACAAAAACCGGATTCTTTGAAATCCTGCTAGACGACAACAATAAAATTGTCCTGGATGTGGAGAAGGCCCGGAAAGCAACTCCGGTCATCCTCCAGAGGTACCGCATCGATTCCGACAGAGGCGCCGATCTGAAGAAGTAGGACGGGCCCTGGTCGCCTTAGGCGCTGCCATAGGCAGGTAAACTTTCCAGCCCGTTTATTTGGTTTTCTTGTGGGAGCTCGCAAAAAAAAGTGGAATAACACATATGGAGAAGACAATCATGATGGCATCTTTGCTTGCAATGCAGACTTTGGCGGCCCAGCCGCTGGACGTTTATTTCGGGACTTATGACAAGGACGGCTTTCCAAAGGGGATTTACCATGCCGTGCTTGACTTGAAAACAGGCAGCCTTTCCAGTCCGGAACTCGCCGCGACGGCTTCAAATCCGACTTTTCTGGAGATAGATCCCAACTCCAAGTTCATCTATTCAGTGACAGAAAGGGATCCCGGTATGGTAAGCGCTTTCACGATCGACCAGGAAACGAAAAGACTCAGACTGATCAATTCATCAAAATCTTGTGGGAAAGGACCGTGCCATGTCAGTATTTCAGCCGACGGCAAAGTTTTGCTGGTAGCAAATTACGGAAGCGGCAGCATTGCATCAATACCTATAAATAAGGACGGTTCTCTTGCTGAGCCGGCAAGTGCCATCCAGCACACGGGATCAAGTGTAAATCCCCAGAGACAGAAGGAGCCGCACGCCCACAGCATCAACCTCAGCCCGGACAACCGTTTTGCGTATGTCGCAGA
>JBAZRS010000245.1:0-6833 GCA_041662825.1 Victivallales bacterium
CTTGAGCGAGGGTCGGTAGCGTTTGTTCATGGACAGGATTTTCTCATTGAGTTCATAAGCTTCAAGATGATGTTTGTTTGACTGGAGGACAGTTACTTTAAGGAACATCAGATCAAGGTTTGCAGGTTCGACTGCAAGAATCTCATCTATCATCTTTTCGGCCACGTCGAGCTTCTGCTTCTTCTGAACCAGGATTCCAGCCAGCATCCTTTTTGCAAATACATTGCCGGGGTTTGCCTTCAGGAACTCGGAAAATAAGGTTTCCGCCTCGTCAGTCTTGCCTTCGACCACATAAGCCTCGCCTGTCAGCAGATTCAGCCATACGGGGACATTCTGCCGGTTTTTCATTTCATTCCTGATGTATTCGTAGGCTTCGAAGCTTCTGCCGGAGGCGAGCATGGAAAAAACTTTCCCCTTCACGGCATCCGGATTTTCCTTGTTCAAGGCGAGGGATTCGTCGCAACACTTGATTGCATCATTATATCTGCCTGTTTTCCTGTAGGCGGTTCCGATCGCGTTGAGGAGATTGGTGTCTGGCGTATTTTTTCTCCTGTATAATTCGAACATGTCAATGGCAAGGTAATATTTTTCAGCCCATACGAGGATTACCATCTTGTCTGAGAGCAGGGAGCTTTTTGCGAATCCGATATCGAGGAGCTTTTCGATAACGACAAGGGATTCATTGAATTTCCCCTCCCTTGCCGCCTGGACGGCCTGGTCGCGCACGTAAGCCAGGGATTTGGGCAACGGTTCATTCTCGTCAGCCTCTGGCATTTCACTTTTCATTCCAGAAATCGCATCATTTGACTTTCCGGGCATCACCTGTTTCTCGGCAACTGCGGGTTCCTTGACCGTTTCCGGAGCATCGGCAGGAGTTTTATTCACGTCCTCTGTCTCTGGCAATTCCCTGCGTATTTCAACGGATGCGGGGCTGGACTTGTAGAGAGTTATGGCTACATTGACAACTATTATGACAAGGACCGCCAACGCAATGGTTAAAATGACTTTGCGTGTTTTCCTTTTCCCGGGTGCCGGCGCAATAAGTTTCAATCCGACTGCGGGAATATTGGCGTCTGACTCAGTTTCCTCATCTGCTGGCGGTAGGGATGTCCGCCCGATATCCTGAATATGCATTTCTGCGGTCTCACCTGAAAGAGGGGGGATATCGTCCGCACCGGTCTCGCCTGCAGAAGGAATTTGCGGGGTGGCTACCTCGGTTTTCGAAGCTGTGTCGACAAGTTCCCGGGGTATGACAAGGGGTTCTGCATCATCTGAGTGGTAAGTCTCTTCAGAAGCGGCTTTTGCTTCAGCCGGGAGTTCTGGAGCTCTTTGTGTCAGCTCAACGTCGGAAATGACAACTGCATCGGCCTGAATTTCGCTTTTCTTCAGATCCTCTGATATTCCGAGCGTCTTCCCGGCAAATGTTTCCTTGGGCTTTTCGCCTTTCTTCTTTGGAGCAGCAGCCTTGAGCGCTTTTATTGCAGACGGTTTTACGGTTTTAGCGGTTTTCCGTGAGAGGGGGGCTTTTTTGCCGACTTTTTTAACAGCTGTCTTCTTTGCAGCTGCAGATTTCCTGACGTCTTTCCTTGGAGGTGTTTTTGCAGGTGTTTTGAGTGTTTTCTTTAGGACAGCAGCCTTGAGGGTTTTTCTTGCGGACGGCTTTGCAGTTTTAACAATTCTCCGGGAGATAGGTGCTTTTTTATCGGTCTTTTTAACAGGCGTTTTCTTTAAGGCTGCAGATTTCCTGATGTCCTTTTTTTCTGGAAGCCTGACTGCTTTCTTTGCAGCCGGAAGCTTGAGCGGCTTTTTTGCGGCAGGCTTTACAGTTTTTGTGACTTGCCGGGAGAAAGAGGCTTTCTTATCGATTTTCTTGACAGTGATTTTTTTTGAAACAGCAAAGGTAGCCGTTTTTTCTTTGACCGCTGATATTCTTACCGTGAATGGCGCAGCTTTTCTTGCAGGCAAGCTCTTGGCCCTGGCCTGTTTTACAGTGTTTACAGAAGGTTTGCCGTTGTTTGCCTTTTTGACTGTGGCTTTTATTATTGACGGCCTTGGCGATACTATATTTTTATTTTCCGTTTTCCTGCCGCTCATAATTCATAACACCTGAAGATGTTTCATAGATGGAATTTATGCCAATAACATAGCTTCCAAGGCGGGGTTTGTCTATCGTTTCGGCTAAAAAAGGAGACATCAGGCGTGCTTCTTGTGCTGTTGGCGGAAGAGGGGTAGGACACTAGCCCCAAGCAATCTCTTTCACCAACGACGCAAGGGAGTTAATATTGGCCGATTGGTAACTGGAGACAGGTTGAAAAGGGTTCAGGCATTTAGAAATCCGAATTCACCAAGTCTTGTCGTGAGCTTTGTTGCAAACTTTAGGGAACCTTTATCGATTCTCTTCTTCTTCCTGCGACTTTTTCCATCAACGCCCAGGAGAAAGCTAAAGGGAACCTCTAAAAATTGGCATATGGCGCGAGACAGGAGATTATGGAGAGCCGACATCCCCCTTCGCCCGAGAGCTTCGGGGGACAGGAGGAGCAAACGCCAGGAGCAGCCCCGCAGCGGGCTGTGACTGGATTTGCGACGATGGCGGAATCCATAAGAATCAGTCTCCCTTCGGGTTGCGGATCTTTTTGGCTCAAAGAAGAATATTCTTCTGTCGGCGTATCTACTCGATACGCCTCCGTTCAGAAATTCTATTTGAGCTTTCAAAAATCTTCCGCAACGCGACAAATGCGAATTTTTAGAGGTTCCCTAAAGAGAATCCGCAAAAGTTGATATGGGGCTATAAGCGAAAACATTCACAAAAGGGGCACTTGATATGGTGCTTTGTCCATGTTATTTTACAAAAAAACAACTTAACATTTTGACAGCAAAACATGCCAACCTTCAGATTACCTCCAGATGCGATTCTGAACAGCAAGAATGCCGCCAGGCGCATAAAGAAAACATCGCTTGACTCGTTCAATCCAAGCGTCTTGGGACTTGGGGACATCGACCAGCAATCACGATCGATATCGGCGATTGCAGCCCTTTTCGACCTGCAGGGGTTTACAACATTCTGTCGCCAGATCGAACCCCACCTCTCGATTCCGGTATTCCTTAACAGTTACCTGATGTGGATATTCGATTCCATAAGGAACGAGACCCTCCGGGAGGAGAAGAACGAAGAGGCGCTGCTCTGGCACGACCTCCCGTTCCTGACCAAGTTCATGGGGGATGGCCTGCTCATATTGTGGGATACGGAGAACATGGGGGCGATCGCGCAACACAATCTGATAACGTCGCTCCTTGAAATCTGCGGCAAATACGAAAGTGACTTTTATCCGATGATGAAGAAGAAGGTGGTCGACGCCCCGCCGCGACTGAGGTGTGGCGTTGCCAAAGGCACCGTTTTCTCGGTTGGCAACGGAGATGATTACGTGGGGTCGTGCATCAATATGGCTGCACGGCTTCAGAAATTGCACGGATTGCGGTTCGCATTCGCAAGACGCGGCTTCGATCCGGAGACGCAATGGGATGAGACCACACTCGACAGCTGGCTCCTCAAATCCATCTCCATCCGGGGGATAGGTGACCATGAACTTATTTATGCGAGAAAGAAAGACTTCGAATCCCTGTCAAAAGAGGACAAGGCCAACTTCCATTCCGTATAGACCGATGCGCCATTTTTTATGACGTAATTAATTTTTCTGGAACAGAAAAATTATTCTATATCATTAGAAACTCTGACACGCTGTCATTAGGTCACTCCATCAAGGTGTTTTCTATGGAAATGCGCAGTAAAATCATATGGCTGATATTGTTGCTTGTTTCAGGGGCGCTGGCTATCTGCGGTGTCGGAATGGGAGTAGGCGGGGTTATATTGGTCACCGTGCCTTTCGGATTCATATGCGCCCACATATTTGCCAGGAAATTCCTTGGGCAGTGGGCGGGGAATCAAATAGCATTTGGAATATATTACCCCGCGAAGAATGTAACGCCTCCGCCGCCCGAGTTCCCCGTCATCCGTGCGAAAATCGCAAATGAGAAATACGATGAGGCGGTTTCGGATCTTGAGAAACTGCTTGAAAAGGATCCCGGCAACTACCACGTGATTGCGCTTCTGATCGACATATTTGTCGATAAGACGCATGACGGTAAGAATGCATATGAACTCATAACCGCCTATCTCAGGAAGGGAGACCGCATTCCACAGGATGTCCCGATTGTCATGAAGCTTGTGGATGTGTATCTGGACAACGACGCTCCGGAAAAGGCCGTTGAACTTCTGAATTCGGAACTCAAAAAGAAGTACCATCCGAAAGATCTGAAGGCGCTTGGGCGGCGGCTTGAGGGGATTGCGCGAAATACTTAAGAAAATTTTTTCAGGGACTGAAAAAATTAACAAGATGTTGATATAAACTGGAAGGAAAGAGAAGATGAGTTACTTGGTGAAAAAGATTAATGCGCCGGTTCCGCTGGATGCTGACTGGGCAAGCCCGCTCTGGGCGTCGGCGGAAACTCTGACTGTCGGGAACTTCCGTCCTGAAAGCTCGGAACACAGGCCTCTGGTTCAGTGCCGGCTGCTGCATGATGACGCCGGCATTTACGGGGTCTACCAGGTGCATGACCGCTATGTACGCTCTGTCGCCACGGAATTCCAGGCGTCGGTATGCTGTGACAGCTGTGTCGAGTTCTTTGTCTCTCCGCCTGCCGGGAAAGGGTATTTGAACTTCGAGATGAACTGCGGGGGGACGCTTTTGGTTCATCATGTGATTGACCCCACACGGGTGCCGGGAGGTTTCAAAGATTTCCGCAAGCTGACGGTGGAGGAAGTCTCCGAGTTCCGGATCTTCCACAGCATGCCGCGCGTGGTGGAAGCGGAAATAACCGAGCCGACAGTATGGCGCATAGGGTTTTTCATCCCTTTCGGAATGTTTGTCAAATCCCACGGGCTGACCTTGCCGGTGTCCGGTCAGTCATGGCGCGCCAATTTCTACAAGTGCGGGGATCGCACCAGCCATCGGCACTGGGCGTCGTGGCAACCTGTCGGTGAACTCAATTTCCACCGTCCGGAAGACTTCGGCGAAATCGTATTCGAGTGAGAAAGATGCGAAAGCATTTATAACCACCAATCTGCACTAATCCGGCACTGATAACATCATTTGCCGTGAATTTGATTTTGCAGTGGGAAATCAAACTCACGGCAATGCTTGTATTTTGGAAGTCCCCTTTGTTTTGTTAGTGGAAAATCAGTGAAGATTAGCGGTTGACATTATCTTCATCTTAGCCTTGAAATTAGGGGTTGCGGCTCGTATTTTTAGTTAACAACAACAATGGTGCCGATTATGATAAGTGAACTTCTGGGAAAAATGGCCGCACAGGGTGCGTCCGACCTTTTCGTCTCCGCCGGTAAAATCCCCTATGTAAGGGTGAGCACGCTGATCCAGCCGCTCAACGTGCCCCCTGTACCCGCCACTGAAATTGAGCGGTTCCGCATGGAGATACTCAGTCCGGAATCCGAGACGAAATATCAGCAGGCCGGCAGTGTCGACACTGGGTTTTCGCTGGACGGCGTCCGTTACAGGATAAATTTCCTGCTTCAGCAGGGGCAGCCCGGGCTTGTGGCGAGGCTTGTCCCGTCCGGGGAGCTTGACTTTGCATATCTGAATCTGCCGAGGACTCTTGCGGAATTCGCGGAACGGCCGAGGGGGCTTGTTCTGATCGTCGGTGCGGCGGGAAGCGGAAAGTCGACCACGATGGCGGCGATGCTGAACCACATAAATGCGAAGTTCGCAAAGCACATTGTCACAATCGAGGATCCGATAGAGTTTGTCCACAGCGAGAAGAAGAGCCTGATCACGCAGCGCGAGATCGGGGCGGACTCGTCGAGTTTCGCCGAAGCCCTGAGAAATGTCGTGCGCGAGAGCCCGGATGTCATATTCATAGGTGAAATGCGCGACCTTGAGACGATGCAGATTGCGATATCCGCGGCGCTTACCGGGCACCTTGTGATCTCAACCGTCCATACCGCCAACGTGATCCAGTGCATTGAAAGGATAGTGAACAACTTTCCGGAACATCTGCGCGAACAGGCTGCGGCCGATCTTTCGCTTGCCGTAGAGGGGATTGTGGCCCAGCGCCTTGTCCCGAAGGCCGACGGAGACGGAATGGTTCCGGCCGTTGAGATCCTCAAGGGTACCCCGCTTGTGAGGCGTGTGATCGCGGGAAGGCATTTCTCCGATCTCGAGGACATGATAAAACGCGGCTCCGAGGACGGGATGCAGACTTTCTCCCGCGCACTGGCAGAGCTCTGCAAGTCGGGGAAGATAACGCTGGAAGCGGGTAGTACTGCAGCCACAAACCGTGAGGAGTTCATTCTGCTGGTGCAGGGTATGGAAAGCGGAGTCGACACTTTCCGCGCCGACATAGACATCGAGGCGCAGGATGAGAAGGTCATAAATATGAAACGGCTCCTGCACAGCGCGGTTTCCAACGGCGCGAGCGATCTGCTGATCACCGCCGGAAGCTGCCCGTGCCTCAGGATAGACGGTGAACTCAAGCCGCTCGCGACGGATCCGCTCTCCGCATCCGACACCAAGAGGCTCCTTTTCAGCCTTCTGAATTCAAAGCAGAGGGAGATATTCGAGGAGAGGCGCGAGATTGATTTTGCGTTGAGCATAAACATCCATAGGAAAGACGAAGGGGGCCAGATTCAAATCATGCCCTACCGTTTCCGCCTGAACGGGTTCTACCAGCGCGGGAGTGTTGCAACTGCGATCAGGGTGATCCCGAAAGGGATACCAACCCCCGAGGAGCTGGGTTTGCCGAAAACGCTTGTCAACATGATG
>JBAZRS010000245.1:6843-7518 GCA_041662825.1 Victivallales bacterium
CAGGGACTGGTTCTCATAACCGGTCCCACCGGCCACGGGAAAAGCACGACAATGGCAAGTCTCATCAACACGATAAACGAGAAACGGGCCTGCCACATCATAACCGTTGAAGATCCCATTGAATATGTCCACGCAAACAAGAAGGCGGTGGTTGAACAGCGGGAGGTTTACGCCGACACCCTGAGCTTTGCCAACGCCCTGAAATACGTCCTGCGCCAGGATCCGGACGTCATACTGGTCGGCGAGATGCGCGACACTGAAACCATGGGCGCGGCCCTGACCGCGGCCGAGACAGGGCATCTTGTCCTCGCCACACTTCACACGAATGATGCGGCGCAGAGCATTGACCGCATAATTGACTCCTTCCCGGCGCACCAGCAGAACCAGATCAGGCTCCAGCTTTCCGGAACCATCCTCTGTATCATCGCCCAGAGGCTTATCCCGAGACGGGACGGGAAGGGGCGTATCGCCGCATTTGAAGTGCTTGTCGGGACTCCTGCCGTCAAGGCGACCATCCGTGAAGGCAAAACCCACCTCATAGGCTCCATCATCGAAACAATGGCGAAGGACGGGATGATCACAATGGACAAGGCGCTGCGTGAGCTTTATACTGCGAATATGATCAAAAGGCAGGACGCGCTGAGCCTGATGGCCACGAAGGCGAATTGACTTTTA
>JBAZRS010000246.1:0-7504 GCA_041662825.1 Victivallales bacterium
GGAAATTGAATCGACGAAGTTCGCGACAAAGCTCACGACAAAGCTTGATAATAAAGATCCGGCGGATAATCAAATTATTTAAAGTTGCGGCCATCGGCCGCCTAATTTAAAAGGCAATGCCTTCTGTGACGCATTGCAATCCGGTTCAATTAAATTTCCTTTTCCCCCGTCTCGCCAGCGTAATGGTTTCCGCAGGATGCATGCAGTTATTGGTTGGGTGTCGGGACTCCGGTGCCGATCATGCGCCTGAAATCCCTGATCCTATGGTATGTGATCCTGTTCGAGTCATGGAAGTTGTGGGCGCCATCGTAAGCCGTGCGTACCAGAAAAATGATGTCACCTCCGGAGAATTGCCAGTCCGCATACTGGAAACCCGTCCGCCGAAAAGCCTCTTCCGGCGAAAATCCTGAATCATCCTGCAGGAGGACAGTGAGATGCCGCCATGAACGCAGGTCGGCGGAGCAATACATGGAGAGCACGGAACGGTTTGTCGGACTGCCGTGTTCGAGGTTGCCGTTGCTGACTGTGAAGTAGAGGCGTGTCCGTTCGTCGTAGCGAATCGTGAACTTCGTCATCCCCCCCGGAAAATCCATGAAACCGGTTGCAGGATCAAATGACAGGAAGCGCCCGTCGTCAGACAGCCGGATCATGGCCGCACGGTCCCAGAGGGGAGCGGAGTGAAAACGGAGGATGTTGCAGAGACCGCCGTCGGGATGGGTCAGGACATTGCCTTCCAGCCAGCCGGGACATTCGAGATTCCCCCACCTTTTCGGAACCCATGCCGGATCGAACCGCAGTTTGTTGCTCATGGTCCACGAGTCACGGCGAAGCAAGTCCGCATCGACCGGACAGGAGATTACGCAGGACAGGAAGTCGCTAGCCATCCAGCCGGTGTTTCGCGTGGTCGGTACGAAGTCCTCAAAAGCCCGGTACAACCGGCCGTTACGGATCAGGATGGGAACGGGGGCGCAGTGATAGTTCGGCGGTTCCCGGAAGCGGCCGCCGGGAAACAACAATCCCGTGTTTTCGTCTTTCGGATGCGTCCATGTATTGCCGTGGTCATCGCTGCGGCGCAACACGATGGAGCCGTACTGTTGCGAGGTTCCAATAAGGTAGACGGATTTGCCCAGGCTGAACAGGGAGCTCCAATAGCAGTTTGAGACATGTGTGATGTTTTCCCATGTCATGCCGTCGTCTTCGGAACGGTATACGCTCGTCAGGTGCTCCTCGTTTTCGTGGTTGCGCGGACAGCCAGGGCCGAAGTAGTCATGGGTTGCCAAAATACGGCTATCATCTAGGCGCAGAACGCTTGGGCTGCCAAGGTATGTCCTTGTCGCCGGATACTGGTATCTAAGTTCGGTAAATTTCATTTTCCTATCGTCCCGTCATTACGGTTCGGAGAGATATCCAGACAATCATTTCCTGGGTTCCAGACACCAGAAACCTTCTGTGATCCCAAAGCCGTCCAGCATCTTTTCTGTTTTTTCGAAATCAATTTCATAATTGACGTTATGGCAGTCTGAACCGATGCTGAGACGGACTCCCTGCGATTTCAGTTCAGCCAGATACTCCAGGTACCGGTAGGGGAATGCCTCCGGATAATGTTTGTTCAGCAGGGTCGCCGAGATATTGATTTCCACCGCTGTCTTAAACTCGACCGCCGCCGCTGCAAACTCGTTATGCATGGATTTCGGAATCACTCGGAAGTTGCCAAGCCAGGGTTCGGAAGGGTAGTTCCCGTCGCTGTCAATCCAGTGCCCCATCCACCACCAGGGATGTGCTACAATGTCAACGAGCGGATGGGTCGCCAAGAACATGTTCTGCCTGTGGTAGTCCCGGATAACCGCCTCGCGCTCCATTGGAACATACATGGGCCAGTGTGTGCCGCCTACAACGTACTCGATCTGATATCTCCCGATATCCTCCGGCGTGATTCCTATGGCAAGAGCGCATCCGGACTTGCCCCCCGTCCGCAAACCGTAAACAGGATTCTCGTGCTTACCTCCTGCAATCTCACCTAGCTCCCATTGCGACACGCAGCTCACTTCAACTCCGAAATGGAAGTGCGGGGAAGGGTTATTGGAGAGGAACTCCTCCCGGGACTTTACAATATCAGGAAGATTGTACGGGGTATGTACATGATCCGTCAATCCGAAATCTAGGATGCCCTTGTCCGTTGCCGCACTGATCAAATCCGAGACGACCATGCATGCGCTGTCACATGAATTTCTAGAATGTATATGCCAGTCTGATACTATTTTCATCATGTCTCCGAGCAATCTTTGCCCATCTTTTGGATGTGAATGTATCTTGTGCCGGAAAATTAGGCAAGATGTTCCCGGATGTTTATTCTATCTTTCTTTATTGCAAGGTATTTTGAGCAAATGGGGCTGAGCCTTTTTATAATAAATATCATATTATAAATGCAAAAAGTGCCAGTCTATGCAAGCAATTTAACGTTAAGGAATTTCAAAACGGAACGTCGGCACCCCTGCTGACATTCTTAATTCTAAAGGGAACCTCCTAAGGTAAGTGACAGAATCTATCCATTTATTTCAACGATGTCTTCCCCGGATTCAATAAGCTTCATGGCAGTCGGTAGAGTAGTGGCAAGGATTTTCTGAAGGTTGCTGTTCGATGAGTTTTCTGTTCTAAGCCAAATCACTCTCGGAGGAGCTCCTTTTTGTCGCACAAGATCCGAGAAGTCGGAATCCTTGGTTAAAAGAACAGCATCTGACTTTCGCGCCTCTTCAAATATCTTCACATCGGAAGCATCCCTTAGGGAATGATCCCTTATTGGAACAGCATCAATTTTAAGTTAGCTCTTCAACCATCCAGCGAAAAGTGGAGAGATTTGCGCATCCAACCAAAGTTTCACGCGGCCACCACCGGATGATCCACCATTTTGGATACGTACTGTAGGCAGGCGGCAATGTCATCAAGTTCAAGATCGGGCATTTCCTTAAGCAGATCGGCGGATGACATGCCGGAGGCAAGAAGATCCAGAACGTCTGAAACCCTTATTCTCATTCCACGGATGCAGGGACGCCCACCGCACTGACCGGAATCAACAGTAATTCTGTCATTCAAATATTTCATTTTCATGAGCTCCTTATTCTCTGTTCCACATGTACCTTTTCATCAGACTTATACCATACACCGCTTACTGTTTCTATTCAATTAACTCAGTTATCTATAAACTCGTGCAAACAGGATATCTTATACCGTCTGCTGCGACATATGAATCTTTAATCCCCTTTTCAATTATTTCAGGGAAAGTCATCTTTTGCAGGGGGTTCATAGGGATAGGTGGAATTCATCATATAAAGGGACTTTTAATATTCAACTATATAAAAAAAGGGTGAAATTTGGCGTTTCAGCACATATCGAATATATTGATGCTGAGCCAAATTGAAAAAGTCAGCAATATGGAAGCCCCCCTGCGGGCTTGCCCCGCAGGAGGCAAAGATTGAAAGGCTAAGGAAATGGTCTTTAGCTCTACAATCTTCTTTTCCTGCCAGATAAACTGGCAGGGGAAACTTAACCTGATATAGTTTTTCAGGAAAAGTGTTTTCCTGAAAAACTATAAATATTGCAAAAATAGGATAACCTGGGGGATATACAATGAGACTTTATCTTGGTCTTGACAGCAGTACGCAGAGTGTCAAAGCGACTATCATTGATGCGGACAAGGGTGAGATTGTCGCATCGGCCGCGGTAAATTTTTCAACCGAGCTTTCCAAATACGGATGCCCCAATGGCGTTCTCCCGAATACGGATCTGCTTGTGAAGCATTCAAGCCCGCTCATGTGGCTTGAAGCCCTGGACCTGGTCCTGGAGAAACTCAAAGCCGCAAACGCCCCTCTCGGCATGATCCTGGGGATAAGCGGATCCGGTCAGCAGCACGGTTCCGTTTACCTGAACAGCAGATTTGAGGCAATACTCGATGACCTGAATCCCTCTCTCTCCTTGGCCGAGCAGATAGAACCTGCGCTTTCAAGAAAGACTTCCCCGATATGGATGGACAGTTCGACCAGTGCCGAATGCAGTGAGATAAGCCTGGCCGTAGGCGCGAAAAGACTTCAGGAGATCACCGGCTCGCCGGCGATTGAACGCTTTACCGGACCGCAGATCCGCAAATTCTGGAAAAAGCAGCCTGAAGATTATGAAAAGACAGTGAATATTCATCTGGTGAGTTCTTTCATGGCGTCGATCCTATGCGGTGAGAATGCCCCGATTGACTATGGAGACGGCGCCGGCATGAATCTGCTGAACCTCAAAACCCTTGTGTGGGACTTCCAGATTACCGAGGCGACCGCCCCCGGCCTCATCAATAAGCTTCCTCCGGCTGCGCCGTCGAAGGAACTGGCGGGAATCCTCTCGCCGTATTTCAATAAATACGGATTCAGGGACGAGGTTCCGGTGATCGTCTGGTCCGGCGACAATCCGTGCAGCCTCATCGGCGTCGGCGCTGGAGAGTCCGGCACTGCGGTGATCAGCCTCGGCACAAGCGACACCTTCTTTGCCGCCATGTCTTCACCGCATACGGATCCGGGGGGATGCGGACATGTCTTCGGAAATCCTTTCGGCGGCTTCATGAGCCTCATATGTTTCAAAAACGGCTCCCTTGCACGTGAGAGGGTGAAGGATGAATGCGGAGCCGACTGGGATGCTTTTGAAAAGGCACTCTCCGAAAGCAAACCCGGCAATGGCGGTAACATCATGCTCCCGTATTTTGTCCCTGAAATAACTCCTCTTGTGCTTAAGGAGGGAGCCCGCTATTCCGGCACCGAGGATTTCCGCGGCGGCAAGGCGCCCGCATCTGTCAAAATCCGCGCAGTCGTAGAATCCCAGGTTCTCAGCATGAAGCTCCATTCCAGATGGATAGGCGAGAAATTCACCAGGATCAGGGTGACGGGCGGCGCTTCTCAAAGCCGCGGGATATGCCAGATCATAGCAGATGTCTTCCAGGCCAGTGTCGAGAAGATATCTGTCGCGGATTCGGCGACTCTCGGCGCAGCCATCCGCGCCGCCTGTGCAATGGAGCCTTTGAAACGCAATGAAATCTCTGCGAGATTCGCAGTGGCTTCGGAGACGATCGAGCCGGACAGGTCTACAGCGGGCGTTTACGACGACATGCTTGCGAAATTCGCAGAATTCGAAAAGAAATGACAGAAGAAAAGAAAAAGCCTTTTTTCAGAAAGCTTCTTTTTCCACTTGCGATTCTTGTGGCGCTCCTCGTACTGCTGAGGATATTCATACCGGTATTCATAGAGAACAATCTCTGCTGGAAACTCATGGAAGCCCTCAAGGTCGACAGTTTCAGCTGCAAGGTCCGCAGTCTGGGATTCGCCCATATCGATCTGGCGGATATAAAGGCGGGAGAGGCGAAAACCCCTTTTCTGACAATAGATTCCGTAAGGATAGACTATCCTTTCCTGGGGCTTCTTGACCGGACGGTCAGTGTTTCCGGCCTTGCCTTCAATGCCGAATACGGAAGCGGGGGATTCATTGTCCCCGGATTGAACCTGGAAAAATTCAAATCGGAAAAAAACAGCGGCAATAAGACTTCCGCCCTGAAAATTCCCGACATAATTACTTCATTGACAATCAGGAATTCCTCGGTGAAAATAACATGGGACGGCAAGCAGCACATAGTCCCGTTTGAAATGCGGGCGAATCTCCTGCCCGCTGAACTGCGCACAGGAAAGAAACCGGAATACCGCCTGACCCTCAACCTGTATCCCAGGGGCGAGACCTTCAGCCTAAGCGGGGGATTTGACTATAAATTGAAGAAAGCATCCTGTGAATTAAAGGGGGCAAATATCAGAGTTTCAAGATTTCAGGATTTTACGGGCAAGGTGAAAGGAGTGAAGCTTTCGGCAGTTGCAGATCTCGAATCGGCGTTCGATTATCCTTCCGGGAACATGGTGATGAAAATCAAACTGTCAGACTTGGACATGCAGTACAATACCGTCAAAATAACCAATTCGACCGACGCTTCCGGGAAACAGATTCCGCTTGCCCTGCAGCTCCGGAAGAAAAAGGATCTTGTCCCGTTTTCATTCAACACGTTCAGGATATCCTCCCCGTTTCCTGTCGATGTCTGCATGGACGCCCCCGGAGAAATGCGGATTTCGCAGGACGGCACCGTGGGCGCTGTCGCGGAAATAAAGGTTAAGGTGGACAGGGACCAGTTCAACGGCAGATTCAAGACATCGGGGATGAAACTTTCCGAATCGGAGAGCGTCACTCTCCATTTCGATGCTGAAGCGGACAGGAACAGCGCGTGGAAATTCAAGTTGAGCGCTCTTCCCGACAGCGATGAAACCGTGGAAATGGAAGGAGCATCCCAGTCGTTGAAATGCCGGCCGGTGATGTTCACCGTTTCAGGCGGCGGGGAAAAGGATGTTGCTAACATCAGTTATGCTTTAAAGGTGTTTGAAAGCGAATGGATTAAAAAAGGGGGGGCTTCGGTTTCCCTGCCCAAAGCTGAAATTTCGGGGGATATGGAATTCAAGCCCCAACAGCTCAGATCTTCAATGAGGGTGCATGCGGAAAAATTAAGAGCCGGAACCTTGAACGTTGAGAATATCGACCTCTCTGTTCCGCTGCAGGTTCCCTATCCAGCTGAAGGCTCCGCTGCGGAGAAACCTGGAGCTGGCTTCCTGAAAACGGGGATGATGACAATCGACGGCGGCAGCCGTCTCGGCAGTTTTGAAGCGCAACTCGTGCAGGAGGAGCTGTCATGGAAAGTCAGGGGTGTTTTCAAGACGGTTTTTGAAAACCTGGGAGTTGATGTTTCCGGAAGGGCTGGGATGGAGGATGGCAAAGGATTTTCTTACGCATTTGATTTCTGCATTCCCGAAGCTTCCGAAAAGATTGCAGTTGATTTCGGGAAATTCAATCAGGATTTCGCCGGCATCAGCCTGGACGGGAAATTGAAACTTAAAGGCGCCTGCGGCAACGGGACGGGAGTCCTGAAGGCTGGGGCTGAAATTAATCTGGCCGATGCGAACCTCAAGATTCCTGAAAACAAAGCTTCTATTGAAGGACTAGAATTTTCAATTGCAATGCAGGATCTGCTGCTGATGAGGAGTCTTCCGAAACAGATCGTGAAGTTCAGCAGATTTTCAGCTGGCAGCCTGACAGTTGAAACCGGGGAAATTGAGTTCCAGATAGAATCGCCGAAAAAATATTTTATTGAGAAAAGCGGTTTTTCCTGGTGTGGCGGCCATGTTTACTCGCATGCGATGAGAATAGTTCCCGGAGAGGATCTTGAATTCATCCTTTTTTGCGACCGTCTGAATTTCGCAGCGATACTCAGGCAGCTTCAGGCGGCGGAGGCTTCCGGCGACGGTACGGTCAACGGGCGGATCCCGGTAAAGATCAGGAACAAGCGCCTGAGAATCATGGACGGTTTCCTTTATTCGTCACCGGGACAGGGCGGAAACATCAAGCTCGGACATTCGCAGATACTCGACAGCACTTCAGAGATTCAGAA
>JBAZRS010000247.1:0-7462 GCA_041662825.1 Victivallales bacterium
GATAATGGTGGCTCTCGGGTTTGTGTGCGCTGTTTCAATGCTTATGTTGAATAAGAAACACGCCGAAATGGATTCCGAACAGATCTCGGACATTGCATTATACGGGATGGTTTCCGGGATTTTAGGCGCGAGAATATTCTACGTGGTGGAGTTCTGGGAACAGTACCGGGGTAATCTGCTGGAAATAGTCAGGATTGATCATGGAGGCCTTGTTTTCTACGGTGGGTTCATCTGTACGACTGCAACGCTCCTGATCTACTGCCGCATGAAAAAACTGGCTGTGCTGAATGTCCTTGACATATTCGCTCCTGCGCTGGCGATTGGTCATGCCTTCGGCAGGTTCGGGTGTTTTCTAAACGGATGCTGCTATGGGAAGCCGTCGGATATTTTCTGCGCTGTGCGTTTTCCCGAGGGATCCGCTCCGGCCACGACTTTTCCCGGACAGAGTGTTCATCCTGTCCAGCTTTATGAGGCTGCATTTAATATTGTACTTGCGGCAGCGCTTATGCTGCTGCTCCGGAAGGCAAAGTTAAAACCTGGAGTGATTGTCTCAATATACCTGATTTCATACGGAATCGCCCGTTTCCTCTTCGAGCTCCTGCGCGGCGACCACAAGGATTTCGTTTTCAATATTCTCACTCCATCCCAAACCATCTGCCCCATTGTGATTTTGGCGGGAATCGCACTCCTCTTTTACTCGAAGAAGAGGGGAACCGTTATCGCCCGTGAGGCGAAGTAACCAGTAACCAGTAACCAGTAATCAGTAATCAGTAATCAGTAATCAGTAATCAGTAATCAGTAATCAGGGCAGTGGGGAATTCCAGGATTTGATACACCGACGACTAACGACCGACGACTAACGACTAAAAAAGAGATACCAATGGATAAAATTGTTGAACTTGTTGTTGACGAACGTTATGACGGAGAGCGCCTTGACCACTTCCTTGCCTGCGCAGTCCCCGAATATTCACGTTCCTTTTTCCAGAAACTCATCAAGGCCGGGAAGGTAAAATACGGTTCCGAGCCTCGTCCCGAAACCAAGTGTACCGTCAGGAAAAACGTAAAGGTCTCGATTGAAATGCCCGAGGAGAAAAAGAAAATCCTGGCAGGGGAAGATATTCCCCTTGACGTGATTTACGAGGACGACGACATGCTTGTTGTCAACAAGGCTTCCGGAATGGTGGTTCACCCGGCCGCCGGAAACTGGGACGGTACAGTCGTAAACGCGCTTTTGGGGAGGGACGAGGAGTTCGCCGAGAAACTTGAAGACGGCTCAAGGCCCGGAATCGTGCACCGTTTGGACAAGGACACCTCCGGATGCCTGATTATCGCAAAAAATCAGTCGTCCCAGTTCCAGCTTGCAAAACTTTTCCAGGATCGGAAAATAAAGAAAACATACGCCGCCCTGGTCTGCGGATTGCCTCCCAAAAACGAGGATAAGATTATAACGAAAATCGGTCGTCACCCAGTGAACAGGAAGAAAATGACCGTTGTCCACAAGGCCGGAAGGCTGGCTGTCACAAAATATGAAGTCATAAAAAGGGGAAAGATCGAGAATGTTCCCGTTTCCCTTCTTGAGATTCAGATTGAGACGGGAAGAACTCATCAGATAAGGGTTCATCTAGCCTACAAACATTTGCCGATACTGGGGGACAAGGTTTATGGCGGAAAACAGGCGATTGAGGCGCCCAGGCAGATGCTGCATGCCTGGAAGATTTCCTTTCCGCATCCCGGAACCCGCGAGATGATGGAATTCGATAGCCCGTTCCCAGATGATTTCGTTGACATGGAGAATATGATAAGATGACCAGGTGATGCGGAGCCAGTGCATGCTCGGGCAACTTGCCTGAGCTGCTTTCGATGATCATTTAATCTTCATAGTCCCTTGCTTAAGAATTCGCAGAAAGGCCAGTCTGCGGGGATTATTTCAAGCCGTTTGAAATCAGGCACTTCAACCCATTTGTACTGCTGATTATCCATTGCGACTATTTTCTGATTCGCGTCTGAGGCGAAGGTCCTGTAGAATCTTATGTCAACTTCCTTGTCGGGATATTTGTGGCTGATCCGGTAAATCTGGTCCAATACGAATACGTCCAGGGACAATTCCTCTTTTATCTCGCGGCGAAGACATTCATCATCGGTCTCACCCGCATCCACTTTTCCGCCGGGAAACTCCCACATTCCCTCAAGATGTTTTCCGTCCGGACGCGAACACAGGAGAATATTTCCGTTTCTCCTGATGACGGCGGCGCAGACATGGATTAAAGTTGGATTGTTCATTGCAAGAAATTTTAAGGTTTATAAACATTCAATTTCCAAATTCCAAAGCACAAACAAACTACAGATTTCAATATTCAAACATCCGAGGGAATTTCAAAAGTAGTCAGAATTCAGCGGCCTACTGCGGTAGCCGCAGTTTTATCAATAAGAAACTTCTTCCGATTGAGTAAGGCGGTCATTCCTGGCCGCCATCTTGTCGGGCTGGAAAGCCCGACCTACTCTAAAGGCAAGTTTCAAAGGAGGAGTCAGGATTCAGAATAAATCCGGATTTGAGTCTAAATTATATTCTGATTTCTGACTTCTGGCTTCTGAATTCCTGCAAAACGCGAGTTTTGCAATTCCCTAAATCCAAGAACATGCCTTGCGGCATTGACTACAAACGAATTAAAAATATTTGAACATTTGTTGGTAGTTAAGCCCGCAAGGGCTGTTCTTCCGTCTGCCTGCTATTTTTCGCCCGCTACAGGACCTGTATCAACTTCAATTTCCGAAGGAGTGACAGAGTTTACCTTTATGTTCGGCAGGTTTATGAAACACTGAGTTTTAACCTTTGACAACCCCGGCCCTTTTATAGGAGTAATATCAATAAAGGCGGAAAGCTCGCTGCCGTTCATTACTTCAAGCGTGCTTTTAACTCCGCTTATGGTTATGTCGACATTTGAAGGGGATATCTTCCTGACTGTTTTTCCCGAGTTCGCAGTGCCAAGAACGTAAACGGGCAATCCGCTGAATATCCTTGTGTCATATTTCCTGTAAATTTCGACCTGGGCAAGGACTTTTGGCGGGACAGCGGAAACCTTGCTGTGAGGTTCGGTGACCTTCACAATATATTCGAAATCCTCGGTTGTCCTGCGATCAAGGAAGATCGGCTCGGTCTGTACCCTTGAAATGGTGTTCATGACGCTTTCCGGACCGGATATTACCGCTTTATCCGGAACGAGTTTGACTTCACCGCACGCATAATCCTCCGAAGTCATTCCAGTGAACCTGGCGATGACAGGCACCTCCTTTGTACTTGTCCTGTCAAAATGCAGCACAAGGGATTCAGGACTGATTTTTGTGATGTTTATTCCGAAAGGTTTTGAAATGGATGCGGTTCTGATGAGCTTGAACGTGACAGGCTTGGTCGGCGCGTATGCATTGTCCCCGACTTCAAGCTGAACCTTGAAATCGGATGGGGAGAGCATGTTCAGCCGTTTCTGCGATCTTCCCCTGACCGTAATGTCAACATATCTTACGCTTTCGTCTAGATTGACCGTCTGTTCGGATGTGACGATGTTGACCGGGACATTCCGGATTATCTCCTCCACCCCGATCTGCGTCGAAATTTTCCACCATACGAGCAGTGCGAAGCAGACTGCTATGAGCTTTCTCAGATAATCGCGCCTGATTATTCCGGGTATCCATGAGTTTCTGGGAGGTTTCTGGCCGTCGCTCATTTTTCCGTCCCTCCCGAGAATCCCGATGTTTCATCATCGTCGGACATATCCTCGAAAATATTCCTGACAGTGTCATTCTGCGAGGGTATCAGAAGCGAACGCAGAAACTGGGAGAGTTTTTCAGCAGTGATATTCCTTATCAGGTTTCCCCTGCAGGCTATGCTGATGCCTCCTGTCTCCTCGGAAACCACTACGGCAACCGCATCTGTCTCCTCGGTTACTCCTATTGCCGCACGGTGCCTGGTGCCTATTGAATCTGAAAGGGATACACTCTGGGTGAGAGGGAAAATTATGTGTGCCGCGACAACTTCATTGTCGTCAATCGCAATCGCGCCGTCATGCAGCGGGGTGTTCGGATGGAAAATAGTCTGTATAAGCTGGTGGCTGACCCTTGCATTTATTTTTATGCCGCTGCTTATGAGGGCTCTCATTCCGATCTGGCGCTGGAATACAATCAATGCGCCGCGCTTGTGCGCCGCAAGATATTCCACGGCCTTTATGACTTCGCTGATTGTCTCCTCCTGCTTCAGTCTCCTGGCAAATGGGCGGCTGCTTCCGAGGTGTGCGAAAGCGCGTCTTATTTCAGGCTGGAAAATGACAATCAGCGCGAGCGGGAAAATCATCCAGAGTCCGTTGAGAAGCTCGGTGATGACGGCGAGTTTCAGGAAATCCGTTGCAAGCGTGAGGAGGAGAAGCGCCAAAATTATGCCGGCCAGAACGTTCGCAGCCCTTGTTCCGCGCAGGAAATAAAGGCCGTAGTAGATCAGGACGGCAAGAATCCCAACCTCAATGACAAGGCTGAGATAGACCCACATATTGCTTAAGACAGGAATGAATTCCGACATTTACGCCCCTATTTACGCTCCGGCAATTTAAACCCTGAAGCGTCCTTTTTCCATCTCGTTCAGCACCTTGAGCATTTGCGACATTTCCCGCACATCATGCACCCGGATGAAATCTGTCCTCTTCATTGCGAGATATGCGAATGCGCCCGCAGTGCCCCAGGCCCGTTCAGCGGCCGGAATCCCTCCGAGGATATTTCCAATGAACGCCTTTCGGGAAGGTCCTGCAAAGAGGGGCCTTCCGCTTTCCCTGAATCTCTCTATCTCTGAAATTATCCTGATGTTCTGCTCCTGGCTCTTACCGAACCCTATTCCAGGATCAACGGCGGTGTTCTCGATATTTATTCCGGCCTTGAGCGCCATCCCTATCGAATCAGACAGGAAGGAATTTATCTCCCCGACGAGATCCGCGTAATCCAAATTCGACTGCATGGTTTTCGGATTGCCGCGCATGTGCATGAGGATCACGCCCGCATCATGTTCCGCGATCACCTTCGCCATGTCCTGCGAATTTCGCAGTGCGCTTACGTCATTTATGATATCCGCTCCCGCCGAAAGCGCTTTCTCGGCAACCTCGCTCTTCATTGTGTCAACGCTTATGACAGCCTCACCCCGTAGCCTGCGAAGTTCGCAGATTACAGGCAGAATCCTCCGGAGCTCCTCTTCCGCATCCACAGATTCCGCGCCGGGTCTGGTGGATTCGCCGCCTATGTCGATAATGTCCGCACCGGAATCGAGGAGTTCAATGCAGTGTTTTACAGCGGAACCTGGAGTGGGATATTTGGAGCCGTCGCTGAAGGAGTCGGGAGTCACATTGGCTATGCCGACAATGTAAGTCCTTCCGTCACAGGAGAGAGAGCGGTTTTTGAATTTGAAGAGCATCGGTTTTGTTTTGTCCACGGCACGCAAGAACTGAATTTTTCCGGAACGGAAAAATTTTCTTATTATGAATACTGAAACTCGCGAACTTTGTGTCTTCGTGGTTAATCTTTATTATTCGGCCGCCGGTTCCTCTGGAGCTGCAGGAGCTTCCGGTGCCGCCGGAGCTGCGCTGGCGTCGGGCTGAACTTCGGCGTTTGTAGGAACGTCTCCCTCCCTGATCTCCATGAGCTTGATCACTCCTGAAATGGAATCGCCGTCCGCGAGATCCATTATCTTAACACCCTTGGAAGCTCTTCCGACCCTGCGGATTTCATCCGAAGGAATCCTTACGGTCTGCCCGTTGACAGTCACGATGATGAGTTCCTCGCCTTTGGATACCTGTAGGGCGGCCACGACTTTTTCTTTTTCGCGGAGCTTGATGTTGAGAACGCCCTTGGCGCCCCTCTTGGTCTTGCGGTACTGGCTTACGAAACTGCGCTTGCCGAGTCCGCCGTCGGAAACAACAAGAATTTCGGGGCCGCCTATCGCCTGGGCTTCATCGTCGTTCTCGATTTCACCTATGGGATCAACAGCCTCCATGCTTACAACATAATCGCCCTTGAGTTTGAACCTCATGCCTGTGACACCGCGGGCTGTTCTTCCGACCGTCCTGATCTGGTCTTCGGTGAAACGGCAGGCTATTCCGAGACCCGTTGAAAGGATTATCTCTTTTCTGCCGTCGGTGACCATTGCGCCGATAAGGTCGTCGTTCTCGTCTATCAGGATGGCTTTGATTCCGGCCTTCCTCAGGTTCTTGTAGGCTGAAATCCTCGTCTTCTTGACGACACCGTACTTGGTCGCCATGACAATATAGAGGTCGTCGCGCTCGACATCCTCCTTCGGAACGGTCAGCATCGCCCGGATCTGTTCGCCGGGTTCGATCTTGATCATGTTGACTATAGCCTTGCCCTTGCCGAGGCGTGTGCCTTCCGGAATATCGTATACGTTCAGCCAGTGCATGACACCCTTGTCAGTGACGAAGAAAATAATGTCATGGCTGTGCGCGTTGAAGAGATGTTCGACGAAGTCTTCCTCTTTAGTCTCCATTCCCTTGACGCCTTTTCCGCCGCGGTGCTGGGAGTCGTATGTGTCGGCCGGGACGCGTTTTATGTAACCGGTGTTGGAAACGGTTATGACGCATGAGTGGCGCGCAATGAGGTCGGCGATGTTGAGATCTCGTTCGTCTGCGGTGATCTCTGTCCTTCTCGGGCTGGCGTACTTGGCCTTGATTTTGAGGAGTTCGTCCTTTATGAGTTTGAGGCGCATTTCCCTGCTTGCAAGGAGGGCTTTCAGGTGTGCGATCAGTTTCTGGAGTTCGTCGTATTCCAGTTGAAGGTCTTCGATTGCAAGGCCGGTCAGCTGATGCAGGCGCATCTCAAGGATGGCGTCCGCCTGTTTCTGGCTGAGGGTGAACCTTGCCATGAGGGCGTTTCCGGCTATCTCCTTTGTACGGGATTCGCGGATTATCTTGACGACCTCGTCGATGTTTTTTACGGCGATGAGCAGGCCTTCCAGTATGTGAGCCCTGGCTTCCGCCTTGTCAAGCTCGAAACGGGCCCTTCTTGTGACAACTTCAAGGCGGTGGTCGATGTATGCCTGGAGAAGCTGACGCAGATCCATGACTCTCGGCCTCTTGTGATCGACCACAAGCATTATGGAACCGAAAGTTGTTTCAAGCTGGGTGTGTGCGTAAAGCTGGTTGAGGACGATGGTGCCCATCGCCCCGCGCTTGATGTCAATGACGATCCTTATTCCCACGCGTCTGCTTGTCTCGTCCCTTAACCCTGAAATGCCTGTGATTTTCTTGTCGGTTACAAGCTCTGCTATTTTCGAGACAAGCGTTTCCTTGTTGATGGCGTACGGGATTTCAGTTATGATTATCTGCTCCTTGCCGTCTTTTTCAATGATGTCCGCCTTGGCGCGGATTTTTATGCTGCCACGTCCGGTTTCATAGAGGCTGCGGATTTCGCTGATTCCGCC
>JBAZRS010000248.1:0-7451 GCA_041662825.1 Victivallales bacterium
GGCAAGGTTCCCGCCATTGTGCTGGTGCATGGTGGCTCAGGCACAGCTTATGCGGAATGGGTGAGGCTGTGGAATGCCCGCGGGTATGCTGCGATTGCAATGGATCTCTGCGGAAGCGTTCCGATAAGGAGTCCGGACGGAAGCGGCTGGCTGAAGATTCCCCGCTACGGAGGACCGGACGGCTGGCAAAACTGTTTCGGCCAAATTTCTGAACCCCTGGCCGACCAATGGCCCTACTATGCGGTCAACGCCATCGGGCGGGCCAGGACCTTTTTGGGAAAGCAGCCGGAAATAGACGCGTCAAAAATCGGAATCACGGGCGTTTCCTGGGGAGCTTACCTGACTTGTCTGGTTGCCGGAATCGACACACGCTTCGCCTTTGCCGTCCCAGTCTATGGCTGCGGATTTTTCCGGGACGGGAAAACCGCCAGTGGAAACAAGCTCACAGGCGAGGCGATGGACCGCTGGACCCTTCAATGCGACCCCTCATCATATTTTTCGAACGTAAAAATGCCCACGCTCTGGGTCGACGGCACCAACGACTCGTTCTTCCCGATGGAAGCCGTCAAGATGTCGTATTCCTCCATCAAGGCCCCCGTCACACTGTCCCAGAAAGTGCGAATGACGCACAGTCACGGAGGTCCCGGTGAGCGTCCTGAGGAAATCTTCGCCTTTGCCGATTCGTTTTGCAGCGGAGGCAAGCCCCTTGCGGCTTTCGCAGGTCAGGGCTTTTCATCCAGAGAGGCCTGGGTTTCATTCAAATCTGAAGTTCCGCTAGAATCGGCAGAACTTGTTTTCACCCGTGACACCGGGCCTAACAAGGACCGCAAATGGGAAAGCGAACCTGCGAAACTCGATGCGGCCAGCGGTAAGGCTTCGGCTGCCATTCCCGAGGGGACAAAACTCTATTATTTCAATGTGATAGATTCAAGAAAGCTTTCGGTCAGTTCTCCATTTGTAGAGTTCAAACAATAAACAAAAAGACCATATGAAATCAATCCCGTTTCAGCTACTGTTTTGTCTGGCGGCCCTTCATACGATTACGTCGCATGCGCAATCCGCCCAGTCACCGCTCCAACCCCACAAGATTGAGTTGTCTGCGGAATTCGCAAACAACACCAGATGCCCGGTCTTCAAGGAATCTGAACCGGTCTCCCTGAAAATCAAAGCCTCCGGACGGCGGGCAAGCGACGACAATCTCTCCTGGAACTTGGCTGATCTGGACGGAACCCCCTTTGGCAAAGGAGAGATGCCTGTCCCCAAAGGTGATGCGCCTTGGGAGGGGATTCTGAATCTTCCCAAGACTCCTTACGGTTATTTTGAAGTGTACCTGAAATTTGACAAGGCCGGGATTACAATCCCGCAAACCGGAACCCGCCCGGAAGGTTTTGTCACTTTTGCAGTAATGCCGAAAATCGAAAGAGCGGCATTGCCAAGCACAGACGCATCCCGCTTCGGCGGGCAAGGCACCAACTTCATAAAAACCGGTGAGTTCATGAAAGGCGATTATGTCGATCCCGTCTATCCCATGACAGGCATGAAATGGATCTACCGCAACCGCAGGCCTGCGGAACTGTATCCCTCCGGCCCTGACTCCTTTGTTCCGGCACTTGATCCGGACAAGGTGCGTGAGCAGGGTAAGTGGTCTGGGGAGAAGGCTGCCGGCCTCTGCCTCTTCATCGACGCGCACAGCATACCGGGATGGCTGACAAAATATCCGGACGGTGTCAAACCGCCCGCCAAAGTCAGTCCGACCAACGACGGCCAGTCATATCCCCCGAACGACTTCGTCAAATACGGACAGATGATCGGCAAAATCGCCGCGGAACAGGCGCTCAACAGGAAGATAAACTTCCCGGACCAGAAGAAGAACTACTATGAGATTCACTGGGAGCCGGACTGGCACTGGAAGGGAAGCGATGAAGATTTTATAAAGATGTATGAAGCGGCATACAGGGCGATCCATGAGAACGATCCCGACGGAATGCTACTTGGCGCAAATTACGGGGTGCTGTCGACGGGAAACAAACATCTTGAGAGGCTATTTAAAAAAGGATTTGGCAATTATTTGGACGGAATTGTCACACACACATATTTCATTCCCGAGTACCAGACTCCCGAAAAAGGGCATCTTTCACAGGAAATGCGGAAACTTGTCGCTTTAACCAGGAAATACCTGAAGCCCGGAGCACCTATTATCAATTCAGAATGGGGCGTGAACAATGGATCTTATCCGTCATTGAAATATCACTGGGCGCTTAAGGATGAGGCCGCCCGGTTTATGAGAGGTCATTTGACCGTCCTCGGCGAAGGAGCAGATACTACATTCTATTTCTATACGGCCGACTGCGGCCTAGACGGTGGAGGACTCTTCTTCAATCTTACATATCCCAAACCGGTTTTTGGAGCCACCCACATCGCCCCAAAGCCGGTGGGTACGGCGGCGGCAGTCGCGACCAGATTATTGGAAGGGAGCAGGAGTCTGGGCGCACTCGAATATCTCGGGGATAATGTTTACGGATACGCTTTCGACAGAGGAGGCGTTATTGTTGCAGCTCCATGGACAACGTACGCAGAGGAAAAAGAAATCCTCTTGCCTGCTGGGGCGAAGGAAGTCATCAGCTATGATCCAATGGGCAACTCCAGGGCGCTGGCTTGCAAGAACGGTTATGCCAGCGTGAAAGTCGGCGCGATTCCGTCTTACATTTTCGGAATTTCAAAGGGTGCAATTCCATCAGTTGCACTTAAGACTGCAGAAAAAAAGGCAATTCCGGGAGGGGATCTTATTATGGAAAAAAACGATCAGTCAAAAAATATAAAGTACCGGATGTTTTCAGGAAATAATTCCATTGAGCTCGGAGAAGTATCCAATCTTAAGGTTCCCAGATCCGCATCTTCCGGGATATTGCTAATCTCAGCGATAGACGGAAAAAACGGCGAGTGGCTCGGTAGCACGGCACTTGAATTGCCTAATTCGGTCTCCATGGATGTGCCGAATATCGGGACATTCAAACTCACAAATACGAGAGCGGAGGCTGTAAAGGGAGTTTTTACAATACGTCTGTAGAACGGAAAATCCGTATTTGCCAAGGATATTGAAATTCCGGCAAAGGCATCAGTATCTGTTGAGGCGCCCCCTACTCTTTCCTCCTTAGTTCAGGCGGCGATGCTGAATTTGACATTCACCGATAGCTTCTCCTCAGTGTCGAAAAACAGGATTGAGTTTCCGAGTTCATACGCTGCAAGGAAAGTCCAGTCGCCTCCCGCCATCAATGGCTCACTTGAGGACTGGCAGTTGGAATTGTTCCAATCCGTATCTGGTCTGGATCGTCTGAAAATCAACCACGATGGAGTCTTCGGCGGAGATGCCGACCTTTCATTCCGTTTTGCAGTCCAGTATGACGAAAACGCCCTTTACATCGCCCTCAAGGTCAGGGATGACTCACACTGCCAGGAGCTATGGGACTCCGATTCATGGAAGGAAGATTCGATGCAGGTGGGAATCGCACTCCATCCCGAGGGCAGCGACTGGAAGCTGTTCCACAAGTTTTGCTTCGCCCTCTCCACAAAGGTCAAGGACGGTGTAATGGGGTTTCGCCACAACGGAACGCCGGAGTTCCCGCCGGGAAAACCCGCCCAAGACATTGTGCGCCACTCTGTGAAAAGGGAGGGAGACGAGACTGTATATGAAATCGCCATACCTTGGAATTCCATGGAAAAGAGTCTCAAGACTTTTCCTGATGAAAAGATTATCGGCCTGGGGATATTCGTGAATGATGTCGATGTCATAAACGGTGTAAAGGGAAAGCGCAAGGCGATGGAGGCGTTTGGAGGCATGGGTTATACGCTTCCGAAAGATTTCGGGAAAATCATGCTTAAATAAGGTTCCCGTAAGATTTACGCCAACAATCCCAGAAAAGGAGGCTTCAAATATGAGTCATGACATTAATATAAAATGGCTTTGTTCAATTGTAACAGGACTGTTCATTACGGGAGTCGCCTGCGCCGCCGAATCAAAGTTATCCGAGGAGACCCGGAAGTGGGTTCAGTCAGTTGCAGCCCTTGACGGGGGGATCTGGAGCGAATGTGATGTTGAAGCAATCAACGCTATTGTCGAGGAAGTAAACCGCAGTTCATCCCTTGCTGCGGCAAAGAAGGAAGGGAAACTGCTGGTGGCGCCATTCCGCGGCCCGAATGCCGCAAGCCGCCGCCGCTGTCTGTTCCATCCGAAAGGTCCGACAATCTCCCTGGAAGGGACCTTATCCGACCCGGCTTACATGGAGAACGGGCTTAATGGAGACGGCTCCGGCTTTGCGGACACTCTCTTTGACGGCGCCGGACTGGGCACAGACAGTCTGATGATTCTCATCCATGGACGCTATTTTGAAACCCTGCCCAACGATCCGAACTGTTATCTCATATCCGGTCGCGGAACACAGCTCAATGGCGAAACCGGAAGCATGCACAAGAACTACTCTCCGAAATTCATCATGGGCAGTACATTTAATTTCAGTCTCGGCGGCACAGTTGACGGGCGTGCATTCCCAAGCGGCACCATCGGATTTATCAGTCAGAAAACTGCAGAGAGGCAATATCGGTATTATTTCAACAATATGCTTGTCGAAGGAGCGTCTTATCCCGCCAAGCGGGGAATCTCCGGGAAAGGAAATGCGACATTCAAGCTGTTGTCCGACGGCAGACAAGGCTCAAAAGCGAATATCCAGACACTTATCATAGGCCCGGCGCTTTCACACGAAGCTTATCTGTCACTGCAGAAGGCGATAGCCGTGGCCAATGCTGAAAGGACCACCTATCGCGATGTCATGAAAGTTACAACTCCGAAGCGTATCTGGATCTTTGCGGGACAGAGCAACTGCGCCGGAGATCAGGTCAACGTAAAAAACATCTACAATCGCAGCCAGTATCCGGACGACGACTGGCATCCCAATATTTTGCAGTGGGCAAGAAGCGGAGATAATGCAGGCAAAGCAGTCCCGGCCTCAAACCCGATGGATTTTGATGGAGGAGGAGCTCCGGTCGGGGTCGGCCCGGCCATGGCCTTTGCAAAAACCATCCTGGAGCATGACCCGCGCCAGCAGATCCTTGTTATCCCGGCAGCCGTCGGCGCCACAGGGTTTTCCAGCAATGACTGGAATCCCGGAGACAAGGTGTACGAAAAGATGCTTTCGATGGTCAATGAAGCCCTGCAGGATGGAGGCACAATTGATGGTATTGTCTGGAATCAGGGTGAAGGCGACACAAAGCTGAATGCCGTTGCATACGCTGCCGCCTGGGAAAAGATGTTCAAAGATTTATCGTCTCGGATAAAAGATGGCTGGCCGAACCAGGCGCTTATCATTTATGGAGATCTCGCCAAGGGAACTTTCTCAAATGTGACAGGTGCAATAGAAAAGCATCTCGTTCCTGCAAACGAAAGACGTGTCTTCGTGACAAAGGAGATGGCGGGAATCAATCAGCTTTCAATGGAAGAGGCTTTTGATGATGCATCCAAAATCCATTACTCCGCGAAATCCCAGCGCCTTCTTGGCAAGGCGTATGCAAAAGCCGCGCTGTCGCTTAAATTGAAGAAATAAATATTTCCTCAAAGAAGAGATGCTTGACTGGTATTCCATAAGTCCATCTGAAAGATGGAGGTAAAGCCTGAAATCTATTGTGAGACAAAGCATGGAAAAGATTGAATTTTAATTCAAAGGGAAGTGTTAATTCCCTATAAAACAAGCGTATAAACACTAGCATCAACCTTAAAGGTAAACATTATTATGCTGAGAAGATTCTCCGTCCTTGCCGCAATGATCGCGGTGCTTGGCGGCTGCGTGTCGGCATCTCCAACCCCGCAATGGCCGTTTGACCAGCCCCCGCTGGAGGAACTGCACAAGTCGCAGAAAAAGGTTTTCATCCACTATTTCAGCCCCTTTCCGATTTCGATCGACAACCGGCAGCCGGACAAGGATTATTACGAATGGGGCTTCCTTTCCCCTGACGGCGAAAACGGAAAACATAAAAGTTACGGCGGTTTTTTCCGCGAGCGCCCGCTTCCCCGCCTGCAGCGCAAAGACAAAGACTGGGCGCTGGAAGACATGATTGACGAGGTGAATATGGCCCGTGCCATCGGCGCCGACGGTTTCTGTTTCGATATCCTCTCCACCGAAGGCGTACACTGGAACAGGCTCATGAAACTGCTTGAAGCTGTCAACAAGGTCGGCGGGGATTTCAAGATCGTGCTGATGCCGGACATGGAGTCGCAGCTGAAGGGGAAACCGGAACTGCTTGTCCCCACAATCCTCAAGATCGCCGACAATCCGGCACTGTACCGCCTCGACGACGGACGGCTGGTGATTGCACCTTACGACGCGCATGTGCAAACCCCGGAATGGTGGAAGATCACAATCGCCGAACTTGAAGCGAAAGGCGTAAAAGTGGCATTTGTCCCGCTTTTCCAGGGTTACTGGAAATACTTTGACAAATATAAGGATATCTCATACGGTTTTTCCGACTGGGGAGTCGGCACCTTCGATGCGGAGAGCACCAGCCGCCGACCCGGGTTGAAAGCCTTCGACCGGCACGGGTTGAAATTCATGGCCCCGGTGCGCCCTCAGGATTTCAGACCCAAAAATTCCCATGGCTCGGAATCGCGCAACAGCGCGCTGTTCCGTGAAATGTGGGCGACCGCAATGGAATCCAATGTCGAATGGGTGCATATCATAACATGGAACGATTATTCAGAAGCATCCGAGATCGCGCCGTCCACCAGCATCCGTCACACGTTCTATGACCTGAGCGCCTACTATACGGCCTGGTTCAAGACCGGAAAACAGCCGGAGATTGTCCGCGACGCGATCTACTATTTCTACCGCATTCAGCCGACCGATGCAAAAGTCGATCTGACCCTGCAAAAGACAAAGTTCAAAATGCTCGGAAAACCCTGCAATGAAATTGAACTGCTGGCATTCCTGAAACAACCCGGCACCCTGGAAATAAGCATTGGCGGGAAAGCGTTGACCAGGGACTGTCCGGCGGGCATAAATTCGTTCAGCATACCGACAGCCAACGGTCGGCCTGAATTCAAGCTGATCCGCAACGGGAAAACCGTCATGGCAAAAACCGGGGCATGGGAGATTTCCGACAATGTAATTTATGACAATTTACTTGTCCACGGCGATGGCGGAACCTCCGAAGTTGTCAGAACCTATGATGCCCCGCGAAAAATGCCTGATCCAGAACTGAAAGACGCTAAATAAAGCGTAGGAAAGCGGTTTCGAGTCTGAGTCCGGCATTAAAGATCAGTAAAACTGGACAGTCCGTATGGCATGCCGATGGCGGTGGCAGTATTACTAATCGTCTCGAAATAGAATAGAGACCCCAACGGGTTTATCCCGTTGGTGAATAAGATTGGGAGGCTAGGTGGCGCTCGCCCTACCCTCCCAATCTTA
>JBAZRS010000249.1:0-7442 GCA_041662825.1 Victivallales bacterium
CGACAAGCGCGCTGTAGGAGTCTTTTCTTGTCTCGGCCTTGGTGTGGTCAGGCATGTCAACCGTGAATTTCAGGGAGCCAGTCGCCTCGGTGTTGTCGCTGAAGGTCAGGGCCTGCCCGCTGTAGTTCCTCAAAACAACCTTGGCATAGATGGTCTCATAGAGAAGATAGTTTGACCTGTTTATGGCGACGCTGAGCGAAACCTGCGCCTGGGCCGATGCCGCCGCCAGCACCAGGAGAGCGGTTAGGGCAATGACTATATTTCTTTTCATATTCCGCGCCTCGTTAAATTAGGCGGCCAGAGGCCGCAACTTTAGTCATCGGTAATCAGTGTTCAGTTATCAGCAAGAAAATCCATTGACTGCTCACTGGTGACTGATTACTGGTATCTTTGAAATTACTTAGCATTTAACAGGGATACAATTCCATCGGCCGCCAGGTCGGGGTTCACCGACTTCTGGCATACATAATTTTTTTCAGGACAATAACGCTTCAAACATTTTATGCAACTCAATTCGGGCTGAAAAACCGAATGCGTTTTTCCGTAAGGTCCCGTCTTTTCCGGATCCGTTGGACCGAACATCGCAAACACCGGAATTCCCAGCGAAGCGGCGATATGCATGGGGCCGCTGTCGTTGCATAAGAGGCACTTTGAGATCCTGATCACCTCGACCAGTTCGCCGATCCCCGTTTCCCCGGCGATTGTCACCGGCCTGGCCTTTTCACAGGAGGAGGAGATCCTCCTGCATGTTTCAAGTTCGTCCGGAGAACCGAGAAGGAGAAATTTGCATCCGGGCATCCTGCCCTCAAGCGAATCCATGACTTTCGCAAAAAAAAGCGGCGGCCACTGCTTGCTCTCCCATCTCGCCCCGGGGGCAATCCCGATAATCAGGTCATTCATTGAGACGTTTTTCCTCCCCAGAACGGCCGCCAGCCTGTCCATGTTCCGCCTGTTTTCCGGAAGCGGCGAATCCGGCACATTGAATGGCAGACCGAGAAGCTTTGAAACAAATCCGGCGTTTTTATCTACTGCATGGACATGTTCGGCGTCCGGGGATATTTTCCGATTGTAGAAAAAGGCCGCAGCCTTTTCTTTCGGTGATTCGAATCCTGCGATGACCGGAGTCCTTGCGAATCTCGCAAAAAATGCGCTCCGCAGAAGCCCCTGCAGGTCGATGACCAGATCGTATTTCTCCCTGCGGATTTCCCTGATGAGGCTCATGAACGCCTTGGGAAAGGTGAAAGGCGAGGCAAGTTCCCTGCGCGGAAACGGGATTATCCTGCTCACGCACGTGTTGTATTCGAGGATTGGCGCGAAGGCCGGATTGACCAGCCAGTCAATCTGCGCATTCTTGTATTTCCCGGCAATGAGCGCTACTGCCGGAAAGGCGTGGAGCACATCGCCGAGGCTGCTTATTTTTATTATCAGAATCTTTTTCATGCGGTCTGTTGTCCGGGAAAATCCAGTCTTGTCCTAAACTCAATGTTTAAAAAGGAGAAAATGGTGCAGTTGTGTCAGTTTCCGCGCTCAAGCCTGGTGGCGAGCCTTTCGGGCAGGCCGGCATCCCTGATCTTCTTCTGTGCAGATGCGATATCATAGGAAAGCCTGAGACGGGTAATGGTGTTTGCTTCAGTGTCGTAAATCGCAAAAGACGCCCTGGGATCCTTGTTCCTCGGCTGTCCCACGCTGCCGATGTTGACAAGATACTTCCAACCTTTCTGTATGGAAATGACCGGATCGGGATCCGCGCTTTCGGCATTGGCTTCTGTCCTTTCAGCCTTCCACTCCTGCACCTCCTCTACCAGCAGGCTGTTGGAGCCTGTAAATGACTTTTTGCAGAATGCAATCGGAACGTGCGAATGCCCGCAGAAGCAGAGAGGGGTAAACTGGTAAGAGAAATTATCCATTGCGTGATGGACGTCGAAAATATAACCCCACGATGCCGGGGAGTCGAGAGTGGCGTGGACGATGGTTATATTTGTACCGCGCACGGTCTGCTTCATCGGGAGTTTGGAAAGCCAGTCGCGCTCGTCATCGTTCAACTGGTTTTTCGTCCAGAGCACCGCCTGCTTGGCATGCTGGTTGAAACCGAGCATCTCCTCATCGCTGCTGGAGACGTATTCGTCATGGTTCCCCTTGACGGCCCCGACAAGATCGATGGTGCGCACAAGCTTGAGACAGTCCCTTGGGTTTGCGTTGTAACCGACTATGTCGCCAAGGCATACGTATTTTTCAACGCCTTCCTTCTTGCACCTGTCCAAAACAGCCGCAAGCGCCTCGAGATTGGCGTGAATATCACTTATTATTGCATATTTCATTAAACTAAGCCCTGATTAATTCCCAAAGAGGTAAATTTTACACGACATATATTTTGAATACAAATTATTTTTGCGTCTAATTTGATTTTATTTGGTGAATTTCCATCATTCCACGACGATTATTGAATTAACATTATATTTGGAGAGATTCTCCCTGCCTTTCAGGAATCCGAGTTCAATTACGAATTCAAGGGCGGTGATCTTGCCTCCCAGCCTTTCAATAAGCCTGGCCGAAGCACCCGCAGTACCGCCTGTGGCCAGCAAATCATCAATGATGACCACGCTTTCCCCCGGTCTTACCGCATCCTCATGGACCTCAACGGTGGCCTTCCCATATTCGAGGTCGTACGACTCCTCCACTGTCTTATATGGCAGCTTGCCCTTTTTCCTTACGGGTATCAATCCGCATTTGAGTTTATATGCGAGGGCGGAACCGAAAAGAAAACCGCGGGCCTCTATCGCCGCAAAACTGTCGGGCCTGTTCTTCTCATAACGCGCCGCAATTATGTCAATCACCTCGCTGAAAAGCTTTTCTGACTTCAGAACCGGCGTGATATCCTTGAAAATTATCCCCTTCTTGGGAAAATCCTTAACATCCCTTATGGAAGCATTAATCGTTCCAACACTCATGAAAAACCTCCGTTTTTATTCTACAGTCATCAGTAATCAGTCGCCAGCAATCGGAAATCAAATCACTCAATCTCCAAATCTCCAAATAAAAACAGCGGCAGTGGTTATAAGCCGGATTCTGTAATCCGGAGGCGCTTGCGCGCTCCCGGACGGCAACCATCTGTCTATGCGACCAATACCCGGAATTCAGGCGCTGCGTGCAGCAGCATCATTCCCTATTTGGTCTTGCTCCGGAAGGGGTTTACCATGCGGCCATCCTTTCAGATCAGCCCGGTGGGCTCTTGCCCCACCTTTTCACCCTTACCACCGGTTTTTTCAAACCAGTGGCGGTTTGTTTTCTGTGGCACTTTCCTTACCGCGGAATCTGGTCCGCAGCATCCCGAGAAGCTTTCGCGCCCCGGGACTTCCCGCACTGTGGAGTCCGGACTTTCCTCCCCGGAAACCCCCGAAGGGGTATCCCGGAGCGGTTGCCATCCACTGCCGCTATTGTAAATTACCCCTTATCCTGTAATATAAAAGTTACATTCATATGAAAGCGGAAAATCAATGAAAATAACAGCTGTTTCACATATCATAACCGCCTTGTTGATTGCCGGCTTACTCTTTTTCCCGACTGGCCTGACTGCGGCCGATTCAGGGAAAACGTTGACGCAGGTCGAAAAAGATGTCGATGCCCTTCTCACAAAAATGGGTTCCGGATCCGCTGCTCAGGCGGCCGCCGTCAAAGATGTCCAGAAAATCGGAAAAGCCGCAGTTCCGCGCCTCCTCTTCCACGCCATGCAGGAATACACCGTTCAGAAACAGGGGATCTCATTTGGCGCTCCGAACGAATCTTTTTCCCGAAATACCAAAGTGCAGAACCCCAAACGCCTCATGTCCCTTTACCTCCTCCAGACCGTGTGGTCGCCTGATGCCGTTTCCCAACTGACAAATCTTCTGAAGACCGATTCCAACCAGGAAGCGCGGCTTCTCGCTTTTGCCGCCCTTGATAAAAATGCGAAAGAATCACTGAAGACCATGATGCCCTCGCTGGTCAGCGACCAAAATCCTGAAATTGCCGGTATTGCGCTGGAACGGCTGGAATTGCAGGCGCCTGATTTGGCAAGGCTCTCTTCCGCAATTGCCAGACCCGAGATGTGGAAATCACTGGAACTATATCTGCCAAGATACTATAGCGGTGAACTCGCTCCGAAAACCCTTTTTATGCTCAAAAACGGGAAGACTACAAATGAAAAGGCTACGGCAATAGTATCCCTGATATCCCAGAACTCGAATTCCCCGGAAATCCGGCAGTATCTTGCCGGACTCATGGAATCCTATGATCCCGCAATCAGGGAGTTATCCGCAGAATATCTGTCATGGCACGGGACCGATGCCGATCTCCCACGCCTGGACGAGTCAATGAAAAACGAACGGGACATCTATGCCATGGCATCGATGAAAGCCGCCCTGGCTTCCATTAAAAGGCGCTCTTCCGTAAAATCCGGAACAGCAGGAGAGCCCGTCTCCGCCCCTGCCAGTTTTAAAGAAGCAGTAAAACTCCTTCAATCCGCCAGAACCAGCACAAACATCCAGAGCGCATTTGAATTCCTGAAAAAATCAGAAGCTTTCGAACCTCTTTTCATCAAAGGGAAAAAAGAAGATGAACCCTTCAATGAACTGAGGACTGAAAGGATGAAGCTGACCGGCCTGGTATTCGGCATTCCGGCATTTTGCGGAGACGGAAGCGCGACAGCCGCAGGAGAAAAGGCGGCCGAGGCCGATTCCCTTGTTCCTCCCATCAGGAATTATCTTGACCAGACGAGAAAATCGTTCGGGGTCAGAATCGGAAAAATCTCCGCAGATTCCGGTGAATTGGTGCGCGTCTGCGACATTGCAGGATTGCGGAAAACATATCTCACAGTGGTTGCAGTCGGCAACGGGCTTGTGAAATCGGCCGAATATAATGGTAACTGGGGATTCACCGTGATAATCGAACATACTTGGGCTGACGGCAGGAAATTCTGCTCATTATACGCACATCTTTCACCGTTTATGCATGTAAAGAAGGACGACATTGTGTCAGCAGGTGAAAAAATCGGTTCTGTCGGAAGGCACTTCACATGGGAAAACGGCGGCTTCGGCGCGCATCTCCAGTTCGGGATCTACAATGACGCCTATGACTCGTCGTCCGCCTGGCAAGTCAGCTACACTCCCGCCGAAGAATTCGCAAAAGGTCTGCACAAATGGGCAAATCCCCAGTCTTTCATCCAGGAGAAGATAAAGAGCAGGTAAGAACCGCGAGCAATGCAGCCAAGCTTATTTCCCGGGATACAGTTCATCCATTATCCTCTCAACGGACTTCGCGACGTTCTCCCGTGTCCCGGCATCTTTGGTTGACGATACTCCGGCAGTACTGTCATCAAAATTCAACAGCAGCAATGTACCTGGTTCAGGAGTTAAAGGCTCTCCCCTGCCACCTTTTTCAAAGCTTGCCTTGATTTCAGAGGGAGACTTCGGATAATTTGAAATCCTCAGTTCATCCATCTGCCCGCTGAAAGCCGCTGCGCCTGCGCTGGCGGAATTGAATCCGATTGCAAAAGACTTGTCCGCGTCCTCCCATTTTTCACCCGTAGAAAGATCCCATTTCTCCTCTTTCAGCCGGCCATCAACATAAATCTGCATAAGGCATTCACCGGGTTTTGTGAAAGCCCAGACAAACGCGAACTGATGCCATTCATCCGCCTTGAGCAAATCAGTTTTATTCTTAATGTTGCTGTAATAATCATATTTTTTCCCGGCCCCCTTTTTCGCGTAGAGGAATACTGTTTCCCCCTTATCCAGTCCGGCCATGAACCACAACGGATTATTTGAACCGATACTGAGGAGGAACTGGAAAGCCGCCTGATTCTGAGGGTTGGCAAGCACCCAGATCTCTATCGTCCCGGCATTGGCCTTCAGGTACTCTGCGCCAAAGCTCAGCTTTTCCGCACTGGAAAAAACCGCCGACTTGCCGACTTTACCTTTTTCAAATGAGAGCTTTCCGGAAAGCGGTTCCACTTTTTCAGCTGAACAGACAGAGACGGCAAACATAAGCGAAACAGCACACAGAATGGCTCTTTTCATTTTCGCTCTCCTATCCTAAGTTTTAATATCGCATCAATCTGATTCTTCAAGTCATCGATAACCAAGTATGAATGCGTTACAGTCAGGGATTCTCCCGGTTTCAGCGTCTTCTGTTTTCCGATCAGTTCAAAATTCAGGGTGTCTTCACCTGTCAAACAGAAGTAATTCGCCGCTTCAATCGCCTTATCGGCATCAAATACGTCGGCTATCCCGATATTCTCCCTTTCATTTCCTACAACAGTAACAACAGCGCAGTCAGGAAGCATTGTGTCGTTTATTTTCCCCGCAGTAGTCTTGACAACCTGTCCGCCCGGCAGGAGTCTCCATATTATATAGTCAGAGGAGTTTTTACCCAGGGTCACCATGGGGTGCACTCTCAATTTTGTCGACTTTTCCTCCTTCGAAACATTAGTCAGGACTGATTTGATTCTGACTTCGTTTGACGTGCCCTTCGGAAGTGAAACAGTCCTTTTAAGGCTGAAATCACCGATGTCCGCATCCATCTCAATCGAGGAGGTCTTTTCATCCCCGGTCTTTTTGAATTTGAAAGGCTCCTCCCATCCGGGGCCGCCGAAGGAATTGCCTATATATTCCTCGTAACCTCCGTAATTGAAATATGATTCGCCTATGTTCTTAAGGCCTGTGACGTCTTTCGGTTCCTTGAGAAAATTCATCCCTGATTTTTTCCAGGTTATCCTTATGATTCTGCCGCCGATCTCTGGAATCACCCCGACTTTCAGCAGATCATTTTCAAGGAACTGGATCGGAATCTTCCGCTTGTTCGCCCTGAAGAGCAGCTTTTCAAATTGCCTGTTGTAGTTGCCCGAGTCGGTCGCATGCCAGATGATCTTTTTAAGCTCTTCCGGGGATATTTCCCTTCCGTCCGGATTCATCAGGTAAGATTCATCTCCCCGCCCGATCTTCCATCCGGCCTTCGGATCAATCCCAAGCGTCCCCTGAACACCGGCGTTCGTTTTCACATGGTTAAAAGTTTCCCGGACGAGAAGAAGCCTCCTTTTCTGGATTTCACTTACGGGAATCGCTTCCGCTGCAATCAGGTATTTTTCACACTTAGCCAGCAGTTCCGGGGTAAACACCTTCGGGGAAGGCACTGCGACATCGCCATATACTTCAGGATGCCATCCGCCTTTCAGCACCGAATCCTCCACAAGCATATAATAGTTTTTCACAGGTTCCGCAGCGGCACCGTACATTTTTTCACAGTAGTCGTTCATGAGACCGTCAAAATCAAGCTCCGCATCCCATGCCATCCTTGCAGTGACGTAGAAAGGGAGGATGTTGTGTTTCCAATACTTCGGCGAAGTCTGTGTGAAATACCAGTTCACCCCCGACTTCTTGAGGAAGCGGAGAGTGTCCCTCGCCCTGAAC
>JBAZRS010000250.1:0-7433 GCA_041662825.1 Victivallales bacterium
ACACAGTTATTGCCGGAGCACGCGAAGTCAAGAACGCATTGTCCGCCGAAATCGGAAGGCGCGGACTCTCCGGCGAGGTGTCAGTGGTTGAAACCGCCGCATTCGGCCCCACCAATGAAGGTGTCATAGTCGCCGTCCAGCCGGACGGGATTGTTTATGCGAACATAACAATCGCTAATGTCGCTGAAATTGTTGAAGAACACCTGGTCAAAGGCCGTCCGTGCAGGGAATTACTGCTCGCCGGCGGTGAATCCGCCCCTCCTTCGGCCGGGCCTGCGACAGACGCCAGGAACCTGCAGTCGCTCGGAAGGGTTGTCCTCGACAATTGCGGTGTGATTGATCCTGAAAACATTGACGAGTACATAGCCAGGGACGGTTATTTCGCCCTCGGAAAGGCCGTTACGGAAATGAAACCGCAGGATGTCATGGAGACGGTGAAGGGCTCCGGGCTGCGGGGCCGTGGCGGCGCCGGATTCCCCACAGGGCTCAAATGGAGCTTCTGCGCTCCGGAGAAATCAAAGGAGAAATATGTCATCTGCAATGCCGACGAGGGCGAACCCGGCACTTTCAAGGACCGCCTGATTATGGAAGGCGATCCCCATAAGGTGATAGAGGGGATGGCAATCTGCGCCTACGCAATCGGGGGAACCAGAGGTTTCATTTACATTAGGGGAGAATATAAGCTCTCCATAGCCCGTCTCCAGAAGGCGATAACCGATGCAAGGAAATACGGTTTCCTCGGAAAGAAGATTTTCGGGAGCAGTTTCTCCTTCGACATGGAAATAAAAATAGGCGCGGGCGCATATGTCTGCGGCGAAGAAACCGCCCTCATTGAATCCATGGAGGGCAAACGCGGGCTTCCGCGCCTCAAACCCCCATTCCCCGCCCAGTGCGGATTCCGCGGCAAACCCACAAATGTCAACAATGTCGAGACCCTGGCCAATATTCCGCCAATCATCAGGAACGGGGCGGAATGGTTCAAGAAATTCGGGACGCTCGGAACCCCGGGGACAAAAGTCTACACGGTCCTCGGCCACATCAACCGCCCAGGACTGATTGAGGTTCCCACCGGTGTGACGCTCCGTGAAATAATCTACGGCTATGGCGGCGGGATGAAGACCGGGAAATTCCATTTCGCCCAGCTCGGGGGTACCGCCGGCGACATCGTCGGGGAGGAAATGCTGGACGTGCCCCTGGATTATGATTCAATGCTGAAAGTAGGACACGTCCTGGGTTCAGGCGCAATCCTGATTGTCAACGATTCTGTCGACATCAGGGATTTCCTCAACTCATGCATGAAGTTCTTCGTCCATGAATCATGCGGCAACTGCAACCCCTGCAGGAACGGGCTTACGATCCTGAAGGATATCACAGCAAGGCTCAAGGAGAAAAAGGCCTACGAGGAGGACATCGACGGCCTTGAGGAAATTTCAATGATCCTGAGGTCGGCGGCATTCTGCCCGCTCGGACAGTCGCCTGCCGGCCCCATCATGTCGGCCATGCGCTATTTCAAGGACGATATCATGACGGGGATAGACGCAAATGCCGTAAAGCCCGAAATTAGACACACCCAGCGCGACCTCGTCGAGCTGAAGCCGGTGTAAAGAGGATTGGATGGTTGGATGAATGGATGACGGGATGGATGGGTAAATAAAGATGAATACCATTTGGGAAACATATTGACAATGATCTTTGAGCAAAGAAAAAATATCAACAGAGGATACAGAAAACTTATAGTTTGGAATGATGCAATAGAATATTATGTTCTGACATGTAATATTTTTAAAAAATTCCCATTTGAACTGAAGAGAGTATCTTCCCAGGCAATTGCTTGCAGCGACTCGATTCACAGGAATATTGCCGAAGGATATTGCAGGCGTTCAATCAAAGAATATTTGAATTTTCTAAATATATCTAAAGGTTCTATGGGAGAATCAGTTTCTGGTCTTCATGCATATTATGCAGCCGGTCAACTGACAACTGAAGAATTCAACGAAATAGATGGATTGGCTTATAAACTTGAAAATGGTTTACTGAAATTGATAGAATCGTTGGAAAACAAAGACAATGAAGGAGATTGGAATGACAGCTTAATGATAAGGGAAAGTAATTCATCCTATTCAGCATAGGACTTTACCCATTCATCCTTTGCCATCCAATCATCCATTCATCCAACATAATAACTAAGGAGATATGAAAATGATAAATCTGACAGTAAACGATGTACCAGTGTCGGTTGATGCGGGAACCACGGTTCTCGATGCGGCCGCAAAAACCGGTGTCAAAATACCGACTCTGTGCCACCTCGAGGGAGTTTCAAGCCCCGGTTCATGCCGTGTATGCCTTGTGGAAATCAAGGGCATGAGAACGCTTCAGCCGTCATGCGTGACAAAGGTATCTGAGGGAATGGCTGTAAGCACAAATACAAAGCTTGCCCGCGACGCAAGAAAACTTTCCGTAGAACTGATGCTTGCAAACCATCCCTGGGACTGCAATGCATGCGCCAGGAACCAGGCCTGCGAACTACAGAATCTCGCCAAGGAAATGGGCATCACCGAAGTCCGTTTCCCGTACGAGAAAGAACAGCTTCCCCTCGACAAGTCAACCCCGGCCCTCGTCCGCGACATGAACAAGTGCGTCCTCTGCCGCCGCTGCATCGGCGTCTGCCAGGATGTCCAGGGTGTCGGCTCGCTGTCACCAAGGCTGCGCGGTTTTGAGACCGTCATCGGCGCCGGTTCCGGCGACAATCTCTGTGAAGCTGTCTGCGTGCAGTGCGGACAGTGCTCCGCCGTCTGCCCGGTCGGCGCGATCTACGAACAGGACGCCATCAAGGATGTCTGGAAGGCCCTGGACAATCCGGACAAATATGTAGTCGTCCAGACAGCTCCCGCCATCCGTGCGGCACTCGGCGAATGTTTCGGGCTGAAACCGGGAACCCTTGTGACAGGAAAAATGGTCACGGCCCTAAGGCGCCTTGGTTTTAAGAAAGTGTTCGACACCAACTTCACCGCAGACCTTACAATCATAGAGGAAGGCACCGAGCTGCTGACCCGCCTGAAAACGGCCCTTGTTGAAAAAGGGGAAGTCTCGCTCCCGATGTTCACAAGCTGTTCTCCCGGCTGGATAAACTACATGGAATATTTCTACCCGAAACTCCTGCCGAACCTCTCAACCTGCAAGTCGCCCCAGCAGATGTTCGGGGCTCTGGCGAAAACCTACTTCGCAGAGAAGGAGGGAATTGATCCCTCAAAAATCATTGTCGTTTCAGTAATGCCATGCACGGCGAAGAAATTCGAGGCCGACCGTGACGAAATGAAATCTTCCGGATACAAGGATGTCGACTATGTCCTCACCACCCGCGAACTCGGCAACATGATCAATGAAGCAGGCATAGACTTTGTGAATCTCGGGGACGGCGAACAGGATGCGCCCATGGGAATGTCAACAGGTGCCGCAGACATTTTCGCGAACACCGGCGGTGTCATGGAGGCGGCTCTCAGAACCGTATACGAGATTGTCACCGGCCGAGTTTTGCCGATGGAAAAACTTCATATCAAGCCGGTTCAGGGGCTTAAAGGCTTAAAGGAGACGTCCGTAACGCTGACCGGGTGCAAGCCCGAATGGAGTTTCCTCGAAGGCGTCACTGCGAAAGTCGCAGTCGCCCACGGGCTCTCGAACGCGAAACAGGCATGCGAACTTGTCGCCGCAGGAAACAAGCACGGATGGCATTTCATTGAAGTCATGTGCTGCCCCGGCGGCTGTATCGGCGGCGGCGGACAGCCCAGGCTCACAACCGATGCGATCAGGAAAGCCAGGATGAAGGCGATCTACAAGGAGGACGAAGGGCGTCCCATGCGCAAATCCCACGACAATCCGGCGATAACGCAGATTTACAAGGAATTCCTGCACGCACCGCTCGGGCACAAGTCCCATGAACTCCTGCACACCCATTACACATCAAAGGCGAAGTAAGATGGTTGAATCGGAGAATCGGCGACTGGGCGAAACGGCGATATAAGAAAAAATATTGATTGATGGATCATTCCGCTGTAGTAGCGTCACTCTGCTGACGCGTCTTCATTCCAAATATTTTTTTAAACAGACTATTAAATACGAGCCTTACACATGGAAAATAAATTATCAAAGCACTGTATTGATTTCATAGATGACGCGAAGATTGAAGGCCTTGTCAGAAACATAAGGGAGGACAAGGTCAGAGTCCGCGAAATAATCGCCAAAAGCATGGAGAAGAAGCCGCTTGCAGTCGAGGAGACCGCAGTTCTTCTCTCGGCGGATTCACCGGATCTTGTCGAAGAGATCTTCAATGCGGCGCGACAGCTGAAAAAAGACGTCTATGGCAACCGGATAGTCATTTTCGCCCCGCTCTATATCGGAAACTACTGCATCAATGAATGCGTCTACTGCGCGTTCCGCAGAAGCCTCAGGACAACTGTCAGGAAGACACTCAACCAGGACGAGCTTATCGCCCAGATCGAGGCGCTGGAGGACAGCGGTCACAAGCGCCTAATCCTCGTCTTCGGGGAACATCCGAATTACACGCCCGACTTCATCGCTGAAACTGTCAGGACCGTATATGACATCAGAAAAGGGCACGGCGAAATCCGCAGGGTGAACATCAATGCCGCCCCCATGGATCACGAGGGATACAGGAAAGTCAAGGCTGCAGGCATTGGCACATATCAGATCTTCCAGGAGACCTATCATCACGGCACTTATGCAAAGGTGCATCCCGCACACACCCACAAGGGGGATTACATCTGGAGACTCGACGGACTGAGCCGGGCTTTCGAATCCGGCTGCGACGACATGGGCATTGGCGCCCTCTTCGGCCTTTACGACTGGAAGTTCGAAGTGCTCGGACTTGTCACACATTCCCATCATCTCCAGAAAACATACGGTGTCGGCCCGCACACCATCAGCTTCCCCAGGGTCAGACCGGCGCATGGCATGGATCTTGACAACAAATATTTTGTCGGCGACAATGATTTCAAGCGCCTTGTCGCAATCCTCCGTCTTTCAGTCCCTTACACGGGCATGATTCTCACGGCGCGTGAAACGGCGGAGATCCGTCGGGAAGTGATGGCGTTCGGAGTCTCGCAGATTGATGCGGGAACCCGGATTGAACTTGCAGGATATACGAAGAAGGATGAAAAACAGGAGCTCAACAAGGAGCAGTTTCAGATCGGCGATGTGCGCCCGATGGACGAGATCCTCCGCGAACTCATGCAGAACGGCTATGTGCCGAGTTTCTGCACGTCATGCTACCGTTCAGGAAGGACCGGACAGATTTTCATGGAGTATGCCATCCCGGGCTTCATTGAGAAGTTCTGCACACCCAACGCCCTGCTGACCCTGGAGGAATATCTTCTGGACTACTCAAGCCCTGAAACCAAGAAGGTCGGGGAGAGGCTCATTGCCGACGAACTGAGCAAAATCAGTGACGGCCCCCAGAAGAAAAAGCTGGTCGAACGCCTCAACAACATAAAGAACGCCGGCGAACGCGACCTGTACTTTTAGTAACTCGGGCTGGAAAGCCCGAGCTACTCATAAACTCCGGACAACAACTTGACTTTTCCACCATCTGCAATATTGTATATACAACATATACAGGAATATGATTTATGGATAAAAGTTTAATTCTCAGGATTGATGATTCACTGAAAAGCAAAGTGGAATATCTTGCCAGGGCCGAAGGCAAGAATTCCAGCATTGTCATCAGGGAACTCCTTGCAGAATATGTAAAGAAACGTGATATCGGATCCTGCGTTGACAATTTATGGAACAGCATATCCCTGGATTTGAGGAAACATGGCGCCAACCCCGGCAAAATCTCAAAGGCCATCAGAGAGGTAAGGGCCGGCCATTGATCCGGGCGGTTGTGGACACCAATGTTTTCATATCCTCGTTCTTCGGCGGCAATCCGCGCAAAATAATAGACTTATGGAAACAGGACAGGCTCCAGCTCTGCCTTTCCCAGGCAATTGTCGAAGAATACGTAGAAGTCCTTCTCCGACTTGGACTGAAGGACAAGGCAGAAATCAAAGAACTGCTATCCCTCTTCTCAAATGGAGGAAATACCATCTTTACTTCCACAACCAATCCCGTATCTCTTGTCATGGATGATCCATATGACAATAAATTTATCGAATGCGCTGTGGCATTGGAATCAGGATACATAATTTCCGGCGACAAGCACCTGTTGAAGATAAGAAAATATCTCAATATAAAGATAATATCCCCGTTGGTTTTTCTTGAAGAAACAAATAGGTTATAAAATTTCCGGCTACCGGAAATTTTGATTTGGAGAAGATATTATGAAACCCGGACAACAGCTGAAATGCCCGCACTGCGGGAAAGAATGCTTCCTGGTCAAGAAGTCCCTGATGGACGGCTGGACCAAGGTCGGCGACATACTCGCCTGCTCCTGCTGTTCTGCGAAGATCGCAGACCTGGAAGATGATAAGGCCAAGGCGTCCGACAGCAACAGTAAATTTTCCAGTTTGGAAAATTTATTATCCGAGAAGAAAAAGGAGGGGCCGAAGATAGAATCCACTGAAGACGAGAAACATTTCTGCCGCGACTGCCTCCACTTCATAGCGCATCCTTTCCTTAACAGATGCGAACTCTGCAGGAAAAACGTCAACCCTATGGACGACTGCCCGCAGTTCAAGAAGAAGTAGCCCTGGAATTGGAGATACTGGTTAATAGATGTATATTTTAATATGATTCAAGAAAACGAGAAATATCGAGTTAATCGCGCTATTCTTTCGATTTCCAAACTCGGGGAATCGGATGAATATGTTTTTTGGCGAAAGAAATCTCCCATCGAGAGACTTGAAGAACTGGAAATAAACAGGCAAATCATCTCCCCCAAGACTTCAAAGAATTCTTGAAGTTACTGAACGAAGAGCAACTTGAATATCATTTTGCCGGATTTGCTTAAAAATAAGAAGGCGGCTGGCAGACATAAAGATCTGGATGATGTCGAACACCTTTCTCAATAATAACATTTTCAATTTTACATAATTGGCGTAAAATCCTGCCGTATCAAAGCATAGATATCGTTTGAATATTCAACCCGACTTACGCGACTTTCTTCCTGTATGAACGCGGGGAAACCCCGACTCTTCTCCTGAAAACTCTTGTAAGATATCCGGGATCTGAGTAGCCGCACGCCCAGGCGATTTCCTTCACGCTCAGCAGACTCGATTTGATCAGCTCCTTAGCCATCTCCGTCCTCTGCTGGTTTATGTACTCGGTCAGCTTCATCCCGGTCTCGAGATGGAAGGCGTGTGAAAGATAGTCTGGCGAACACTTTATAAGTTCCGCTATTTTTTTCACGTTAAGGGACGGATCCGTCATGGAGCCTGCAACTATCGTCCTGCATAATGCGGCCCTGCCGCCCTCGTCAA
>JBAZRS010000251.1:0-1922 GCA_041662825.1 Victivallales bacterium
CCCTCCTTTCAACATGTACTAAACATGTGAACAGGGAAATCTTTCACATGAAACATTTTTATTTGCATTTTTATGGTAGTTATAGATCCGGCGGACAATCAGTTTGCGTTAACTTGAAGGCTCTGAGAACTCCAGATATGCAATATGATTATCCGCCGAAGCAATAAGATTAAGATTAAGAATTTCTGAAAAGCAGAATTATTTTCAATCATGGAGTCTTTGCTTGACTCCACTAAACTTTGTCGCGAGCTTTGACCTGAGCTTTGTCGAAGAAGAATGTAAAAGGGGAAAGGGAATCGACGAAGTTCGCGACAAAGCTCACGACAAAGATTGATAATATAGATCCGGCGGACAATCAGCGCATGGGAATTATTTTGTTGCAGCGGGTATCTCGTATTTGAAGGCGATCTCGCCGTCGGGATGTTCTTTGGTAGTATCTTTGGGCAGATACGAGCGGACGTATTTCACACATACCTTTTCCGGACTTACTGAGACGCGGACTCTTCCCGAGCCGGGGAAGATGTCGCCGCTCTGATAAGCTTCCCTGTTATTGAATTCATAGTGTGGATTTGCCGGGTCAGGAAGAGTCTGATATGTCACCCCGTCTTTGATCTGTCTCGCGAAGATGTGGTCGTGCCCCTGGAAGAATATTGTGACGCCGTTTTTCGCCATCAGCTGATGGATCGGCATTTCCCAACCGGGTCTTTTGTCCTTGAAGCCCGGGGTTCCGTTCTCATTTTTTCCGCCCCATTCGAAATAGTCGGCCTTTTCTATTCCGCCGCGGCTGGTGCCGTTGACGTGGTGGGCGAAGACAAACTTGAATTTTGCGCGACTCCCTTCCAGCGTCTCATTCAACCATCTGTATTGAGCATCCCCAAGAGTGATATCCCATAAGTCACGGCGTTTCTTATCGCCCCTGAACACATTGTCGACAGGCGACTTCGAGTGCCAGTAAGGATCAATCACAACGAACAGCGCATCGCCCCAAGTCCAGGCATAGTAATCGCGCAGCATCCCAATATGTTCTGTATTCTCTGCGTCTCCGGTGTAGAAAGAGTCGGGGGCGGGCTGTGGAAAATACTTGTTGCGGTTGTTCTGCGCCCATACGGCGACATTGTCCGCCGTGCCGTCAAGATTGCAACGGGCAGCCTGTTCGTGGTTCCCGTTTACCAAAAAAAGCGGCGTCGAATGAGCGAAGAGCCCCAGATATGGCAACTGTTTCAAGTATACGCCTTCAACTGTCTTCGCATTGACTGCCGACAACGTATCGACACTGAAATCATCACCTATGCACAGGAAGAAATCAGGACGATCTTTTGCGACAGCCAGAAGTGTCTGTTCGTAAAGAAGCGGAGAATTCTGCTTCTGCAGGCGTTCCGGATGGGAATCTCCCTGGATTTCAAAAATGAAAGGAGAGCCGGCGGCCCTTTGCGTGTGGAAACAGTATTCCGGACTTTTTTGAAATTCGGTTTCACCGGGACTGCGATAACGGAGACGGTAACTGTATCCGGTATTTGATTTCAATCCCGTTAAAGTCAGCATTGAAGGTGTTTTAGCTTTTAAGATCTGGTTTTCCATCTTGCTTCCTAAAGAACTTGCCGCAGTTCCATATTCGATGAAACATTCCAAATCCTTTGCCGGACAGATATTCATGCTGATCCTGTCGGATTCCGGGCAGCCAAGAATTACAGTCGCCACATCCCATGCCTGTTTCGGCGGAGGAAACGGGCGTTCCTTGCCGGCCTGAGCTGAAATTCGGGGACTGCATAGAGAGATGGTTAATAAAAAAGTTGCATATATCAACAGTGGTGATCGCATGAAATTCATTTTAATCATTCCAATCCTCCAGAGGCAATACAAATTCCAAGTTCCATCCACCGCGGCGGACAAATCTCAAACAACTTCCAATTCCCAGAAGAAAA
>JBAZRS010000251.1:1932-4456 GCA_041662825.1 Victivallales bacterium
CCTGACGGGCTTAACTACAAACGAATTCCAAAAGCAATTGGGATTTTGAGTTTCAATAATGTACTAACCGTATCTGGAGGGGAATCTTTCAGAAGAAGAGGAGAAATTCAATATAAATTTTCTTTCCGGGCGCATAAAATGCGCCCGGAAAGAAAATTATGAAGTCATCTGATCACATCGATTGCGGTCTGGACGTTGCCGAAGGGTGCGCTGACCTGGATCCCGCGGATGTAGCTGCGGATTTTCTCAATGGATTCTTTCGCGATGAGGATTCCTTCGAGGCGCTGTTCCTCTTTGGTTTTCGCCTTTGCCATCCGCTCCATGATCGAGTCTGGAACAACGACACCGGGGACTTCGTTCTTCATGAATTCGGCGTTGCGGTAGCTCGACAGGGGCCATATTCCGGCAATCACCGGGATGTTGAGGGAGCTTATTTTTTCAATGAATGAAATCAGGGGTTCCACTGCGAACACCGGTTGTGTAATGATGAATTCTGCACCCGCCTCGGCTTTTTCACGTGTCCTGCGAAGTTCGCGTTCAAAGTCGATTGCGTTGGGGTCCGCCCCGACGCCTATCAGTGTCCTTGTCGGCTCCTTTATGGCGTTTCCTCCGATATCGACCCCGCGGTTGAGCCTGCTCTGTATTTTCGCCATTCCTACCGAATCGACATCGAACACGGCTGAGGCGAAAGGATAATCCCCGAGTTTCGGAGGATCCCCTGTTATGAAGAGGATATTGTTTATCCTGAGTGCGGCGCAGCCGAGCAGATCAGATTGCATGCCGATGAGATTGCGGTCGCGGCAGCAGAAATGAAGTATGGTCTCTATTCCGGCCTCATCCTGTATTTTTGAAGCCGTCACAAGCGGGGACATCCTTGCACTGGCCCTCGGCCCGTCGGGAATGTTTATGGCGTCAATCCCGTAAGCCTTGCACTGTTTCGCCTTCTCAATTATCGGCTCGAGGTCGTATCCTTTCGGCGGGACGATTTCAACGGTCGCTATCCATTCACCCCTTGCGAATTTCGCACCGAGCCGCGATTTCTCGGACATTGGCGCCGGTTCCTTGAGATGCTCCTGATGCTCCTTTACAATGATCTTTTCAAATGATGCGGTTTTTGCGAGGGGCCTGATGCTGCGGGAAATGTCCCTGATATGCTCGGGTGAAGTTCCGCAGCAACCGCCGAGCCCGCGTATGCCGAGGCTGACAAAACGTATCGCGTAAGTGGTGAAATATTCGGGGCTCGCCATATAGATCAGTCGACCTTCGACATTTTTAGGCATCCCTGCGTTAGGCTGGACAATTATCGGCAGATCTGTCAGCTGGACAAGCTTTTCAACAGAGGATAGCATCCCTTCGGGACCAGCCCCGCAGTTGAGCCCTATTGCAGAAGGCTTCCTTCCGCCGGCCTTGAAGACATTGAGAAGGCTCTCTATCGTTTCACCTTTGAGGGATTCGGAATTTTCATCAAGCGTAAAACTGAGTACATAGGGAAGCTTCGACTGCCTGTTGATCGCAGCGAATGCGGATTCCGCGTCCGCCGTAGTAGGGAGCGTTTCAAAAATGATAAAGTCCGCGCCTCCTGCCTCCAGGGCTGAAATCTGTTCGGCAAGCGTTTCAACAATATAATCAGGGGAGGGGTTCCCATGATGATGGATTTTTCCGACCGGGCCGACGGAGCCGGCTATGAGCGTGTTTTCATTTCCGCTTTCACGGGCGAGGCGCACGGCGGCCCTGTTTATCTCCCCGACTTTGTCGCCGAGACCGAAACGGGAGAGCTTGTTCGAGTTCGCGCCGAATGTGTTGGTTGTGAGGACATCCGCACCCGCTTCAAAATATTCTTTGTGGATCTGCGATATGACCTTAGGGGCGGTCAGGCAGAGTTCGTCAAAACAGGTGTTGACAAAGAAATTCTTCTTGTATATTTCAGTTCCCATCGCGCCGTCAAATATCGTGATCTGCGATGATAGCTTCTCTTTAAGTTTGTCTGTCATGTGCGTTCTTCGTTTTCGGGTTATTTCAACAGGGCACATATTTTACTGCTTAACTCGAATCTTACAAGAAGGCGAAGAGGCAAGCAGGCGGATGCCTGTGACTTTGAATTCCGAGCTTCCCCGGAGCGTCAGTTTTGCAATGGCCGCGACAGTTTCCTACCTGAAATTGTCTCTCGGCCTTCCGGAAGACAGCTCCGCATGCCCGTCCAGACATATGACTGTCAGGCTTGTGGCATGCCTGTACATGTGGGGGAATGGCGCTCCCTGCCGGAAAAAATCGGTCAGCATCCAGCGCTGGCTGGGCGACAGGGTGGCATATGGGAGAATTACGTTTCCGTTCGCGTCGTAATCGAAGTTAGCGGCGGGATAAGAGTAACAGCAGGATTTCTCGATGGAGTCGCCCCGCAGCTTGCGGGGCCAGAACGAAGTCTTGTTCATCGCAAACCACGTGCTCATGCCTGACATCTTCGGCATCATGAAGCTCCAGAAATAATATGAGGTGTTTCCCGCAGCCCAGTTGGCGTCTGTATTTA
>JBAZRS010000251.1:4466-7429 GCA_041662825.1 Victivallales bacterium
AGGTGGAGTCGCCGACAGCGGGATATCTGACGGTGTCCTGGGCATATTGCTCCATGGCGTATGCCTGAGGGCAGTAGAATGCGTTCCTGAGACCGCTGGAATTCGCGTCAAGGGCGGTTATGAGCCCGAGATGGGAGTTGTTTTCCGTAGGCTCCGCAGGATAATAGTTGTTGCTGCTGTCGCAGTATATCGCCAGCGCAAGCTGTATCTGCCGCATGTTTGACATGCATGACTTCTCCATCGCCATCGACTTGGATCTCATCAGGGCCGGCAGGAGCAGCCCGGCCATGATCATGATGATGGTTATGACCACGAGCAGTTCGATGAGTGTGAAACAATTCCTCCTCATAATTCCCCCTTGATTTTTGACTGTTTTATTTCTATGCCGGAAACATGGAAGCTTTTTCGGGACGGTGTCAGATAGATGACAGCGGCTTCCCCGCCGCACGGGCATGTCGCCTTCAGGACAATGCCCTTGTCCTCCATGTCGCTGACAACCACGCTGGAGGCCGAGGCTCCGGTGAATTTCCCGAGCAGGCCGCTGGCGTTTTTACTCATGGCTTCAGCCATTTCAGGCTTGAACCAGCTTCTGTCCGACAAATTTCCGCTGAGAAAGCTGTTGACGAATTTCTCCGCCCTCTTGAAATCGCCGGACTTCGCATAGTGCGATGTGTAATTAGGATCAGGTGCAAACATGCTCTTGTAGAAACTGTGGCATAAAAAAAGATTGACAGCCAGGATGACTGATATATAAAAAACCGTTTTGCCGGAGAGCCAGGGAAAGATGCTGCCGGCCCTGGCCGATTGATTAAGCGCCCTTTTCCTGGCGATCGAGGAATTTATCCAGTCATTGACGCGCTGCTTCGACTTTAACCTCTCAAGCTCCTTTTGCTTAATAGCGGCTTCGACAGATATTTTATTCCTGTTCCATGTTTCATTCATATTGCTCATAGGATATCCCGCCCCTCTTTGCAGCAAATTCTTTAGGGAACCTCTAAAAATTCGCATGTGGCGCGTTGCGGAAGATTTTTGAAAGCTCAAAAAGAATTTCTGAACGTAGGCGTATCAGTAGATACGCCGAGAGAAGAATATTCTTTCTTGAGCCAAAAAGATCCGCAACCCAAAGGGAGACAGATTCTTATGGATTCCGCCATCGTCGCAAATCCAGTCACAGCCCGCAACGGGGCTGCTCCCGGCGTTTGCTCCTTGTCGGCTCTCCATAATCTCCTGTCTCGCGCCATATGCCAATTTTTAGAGGTTCCCTTATATCTTGAAATGATCTTTGATTTTCGCAAAGACCTTTTCAGGGGTGAATCCGAATTTGTCTGCGAGCACCTTGTAGGGTGCGGAAGCACCGAAATGGTTGATGCCGATGCAAAGGCCTTCGTCTCCCACAAACTTCCTCCATCCGAAAGTGGTTCCAGCCTCGATGGACACCCTTTTTTTGCATGAGGGGGGAAGAACCAGATCCCTGTATGATTTGACCTGGACCCTGAAGTATTCCTGGCACGGCATGGAAACCACCCTGACCTTTTTCCCTTCCTTCCTGAGCATGTCCGCGGACTTAAGCGCAAGTTCGACTTCTGAGCCTGTGGCGATGATGATCAGATCAAAGCCGTTGTCGCTGCTCAGCACATAAGCGCCGCTTGAAACATCAATGTTTTTCACAAGCTCGGGTGCGATGGGAGCAAGATCCTGTCTTGTCAGAAGAAGGGCCACTGGGCCTTTTGACTTCAGTGCGGCATACCATGCATGGGCGACTTCATTTGATTCGGCGGGCCTGATAACTGTCATGCCCGGAATTGACCTGAGCATTGCAATATGTTCAATCGGCTCATGTGTCGGACCGTCTTCCCCGACGTAGAAGGAATCATGGGTGAATACGAAAATCTCATGAAGCTTCTGGATTGCGGCAAGTCTGATCGCCGGCTTCATGTAGTCTGAGAACACAAGGAAGGTCGCCGCAAAGGGAATTGTCGTCCCGTAAAGCGCCATTCCGTTGGCGCAGAATGCCATTCCGAGTTCCCGCACCCCGAAATGCATGTTTCTGCCGGCCCTGTCCTTGGCTGAGAAGCTGGTGGTGTTCTTGATAAGCGTTTTTGTGGAAGGCGCCAGATCTGCGGAGCCGCCCATGAGGGAGGGGATAAGGTCTGCAGCCCTGTTGAGGACTATTCCGCCTGATACCCGGGAAGCGACGGCTTTGTCGACCGGGGTCGCCTTGATGAGTTCCTGGAGCAGGTTTTCGGGCAGCTGCATATGGGTGAGCTCGGAAATAATTTTCGCCGATGCGGGATTTTTTTCAAGATAGGACTGGAATTCCCTGTCCCATTTCGAGGCTTCTGCAGCCAGTTCAGAGATTCTTTTTTCCATAAGGCCTTTCACTTCGGAAGGCACAGTGAAGGGGGGATTGTTCATAAGTCCGAGCGCCGACTTTACGGCAACAACTTCATCTTCTCCGAGAGGTTCGCCGTGCGAGGTGTTTTTTCCGGCCTTCGCTGGAGATCCGTATCCGATAATGGTTTTTCCGATGATGATAACGGGCCTTCCATCGCTCTTCTGGGCATCCGCAAGTGCTTTGTCGACCTGTGCCATGTCGTTGGCGTTGGCCAGATGAATGACGCGCCAGCCGTAGGCTTCATAGCGCATCCCCACGTTTTCGCTGAAGGCCAGCGATGTAGCTCCTTCGATGGTGATTGAATTGTCGTCATAGAAGCATACGATGTTGTCAAGTTTGAGATGTCCTGCAAGCGCCGCCGCCTCGTGAGTCGTACCCTCCATCATGCCCCCGTCGCTGGAGACAATGTAGAATTTGTGGTTCATGAGGCCGGTTTTGTCGAGACCGGTCCTTGCAGAGAAGTTCTTGGCGGCTATGGCCATTCCGACGACAGAGGCGAATCCGCTGCCGAGTGGGCCTGTTGTAACCTCAATTCCATCGGTGTGCCCGAATTCCGGATGTCCGGGGG
>JBAZRS010000252.1:0-2638 GCA_041662825.1 Victivallales bacterium
TGCGAATTGCGAAATTCGCACTTGGAGTGCGGCAATTTACTGTGTCGGGCGTAGCTTCTCAGCGTAGACTGATTGCCGCTTTTAATGACGGAATTTATTCCGTCCCCCCATAAATGCCGTGAAATAAATTTCGCGAAACAAGGCGGTAACAAGTTCCCGCACTCCATGGAGCGTCGTTACGCTCGTAAATCAAAAATATAATCTTTTAGTTGTTCAGATTACGGATGTCCGTATTCTTTTACCACTTCTACAACCGCCATGAAATTCTCCCATGGGATTTCGGGCCGCAGATTGTGGGATGAGCTGCAGATGTAGCCGCCGCCTTCGCCCATGATGTCGATGGTCTTGCGGACCATGTCCCTGACCTCCTGCGGAGTTCCGAACGGAAGGACGCTCTGCACGCCGATCCCGCCGTGGAAGGAGAGGACTTTTCCGTAGCGGCGTTTGAGTTCGAAAATGTCCATCGCCTCGGGCTGGCACGGGTTCAGGATGTCGATTCCGGTTTCGAGCAGGTCTTCGATGATGCCGGAGACATTCCCGCATGAGTGGTAGTTCGCGAGCATATCGGGCCTTATCGCCTTCGCGGCCCTGATGCTGTCCCGCATCACCGGGAATATGTAAGTGCGCCACATCTCACGGCTCATGAGCGGACCGCGCTGGGTGGCGACATCGGAACCCACCTGGAGGACATCTGCCCCGCTGCGGGCGGCATTCTCGGCGCATCGCACCGATATTTCATGCATGCGTTCGAAGAGCCTTTTTGCAACGGGATCACCTAATGCCATGTCGACCATCAGCTGTTCAAAGCCGCGGAGGTTCCATACGCTTTCGAAGAAGGATGGGGTTCCTGCCATGTGTACGGCGAATCCCTGTTTCTGGAGGGATTTCACTTTTTCGGAAACGCCCTCGTAACGGTATGCGGCTCCGGTGTCCGGCCACGGATATGCATCAACTTCTTCCTCGGTCTGTATGTTGCGCAGTGGAAAATAATCCATCTGGTCATCGGTATCTTCATTGTAGACATAGGCTGTTCCCCATTCATCGCTGATTTTGGCGTCCGCAGGCAGAGAGCCGTCACTGTAGTAGAGGCTGCGCCAGTCCGGAGCTTTGCTCTTGCTCGGATTTGGGCCGATCCAGCGGCCATCGTAGTTGAAGAACTCGCACGGGTCGGCGTTTTCACCGGCGTATTTGTAAAAGGTTTTCCTGAAACCGGCCGACAGGCCGGAGTCGAACGGTACCCACTCGGGATTCTGGCGCCTGGCGGCACGCAGATAGTTCTCCCTCATGGAGAGCTTGGAATTCTTCATAATAATATTTTCCTTGTTTTATAAATTATTTTTGTATGAGGCAACTGCAAGATTGCCTCTTTTATTTTGATTTATTATGTTGGAGTTCACGGCTTTAGCGTGCTCTTAATAATTTCCCAATCTTTCTTATATTACAAATATTCATTCAGATAAGAACACGCTAAAGCTGTGAACTCCAACTGGCGTATTACCGCAGCAACCTTCTACTGGTGCCAAAGTGTTCTGTTGTTTTCCTCAAGCCCAATCATCCATCAATCCATTAATCCAACAATCCGGTCACGCTATTCTCCAATCTTGAATTCCCCCCACTGTGAGGGAGTCAGAGTCGCCTCTGCGGTTATGTCGGAGACAAGTCCGCTCTGCTTGTTCGACCAGTATGAGCGCAGTATGTTTTTTGTCCCGGTATCGTCCGCGTAGATCACGCCGATATCACCTGTGACCGTCTGCTTTGCAGCCGGTTTCCATCCGAGCTCTGAAAGGGGCAGGGCGGCTTCAAATACAAACCCGTCGTCAAACGTCTTCCATGCCATTTTCGCGTCCTTGAGGGTATGGACCGAGTCGAAGCTGACCTTCTGGTTCGGGCTTGAGAAGGATGTTCCGTCGGACTCTCCGGGTGCTACAGAACGGTAGAGGACGGCGACAGCCTTGCCGTTCATGACCGTCATCGAAACTCGGATGTCGCCCGCTACGGCCTTCTGGCGCGTCTTCGGCGCGGCGGGATCCGTACCGAGCATCAAGTCGAGTACGGTTCCGGTCTTGAACATCAGGAAAGGATCCGAGCCGCCGTTCCTCAACGGTTGCGGATCCCGCACTTTCCATGCTATGTAAAGATTTCTTTCATCCATCATCATCATTCCCAGGGCTCCGCGTTTTTCATCGACAGGTATTCCCGCGGCACCGGAAAATTCCCAGTCTTCGAGTGAAGCGTCAATGACCGGAGCTTTGGATGTTTTTGCTATGGCAAGGGGCGGCAATGAACCCTCGATTGATTTCGGGGGATTCTCTTTTGCTATGGTGATTTGTCCGCTGCTGACCGTTAATCCTGCGCCTTTAAGCCTGACTGCGCTTTCCAAGCCCGTTATTTCGGATACGCATGGCGCGGTGGCGCTTCCAAGGCAGCTGACGGCATATATTTTTTTATCTATGCTGTTCCTGAAGAATCCGCTGGCCCAGCCTTCGCCGCCGTTCGTCATGCTGTCTACGTTCATGCCGCGGAAGACTTTGTTTGGTGTGACGGCCCCGCTTCGACCGTCGGTGAACAGTTCGGAGAGGTATAATCCGTCCGCAGTGAAAATGTAGTGCTGACCCAGGTTGCCCATCACATGAAAGAC
>JBAZRS010000252.1:2648-7426 GCA_041662825.1 Victivallales bacterium
CGCCGACGTCTCCGCCAAGGTTCACCGATCCCCCGAAATACCAGTCGCCGACCAGGAGACCGCGTCTGGGCGAAGAGCTTTTCAATGAGCCGTGGGTTTGAAAGAAACTCGGGAAAGTCCATCTGCGGATTCCGGACGGATCATAGCCGGACATCAGGGCCGGAATTGTCGGAGTCGCCGATTTCTGCCAGGCATTTGAATAACCGCTTGTTATAAGCCATCCGCCCGGAGTCTTGATCCATGTGTCTTTTCCGCCGGGGTGCTCCTTCGGTTCCTGTACTGAAAGTTTCAAGTCAGCCATTTTATATAGGGGCGCGCCGCATGCCGACCAGCCAGACGGCTTGATTGCCATTGTTCCGAGCTGTGCGCTCAGGTCGTTGCCGAACATCATGTGCAGTCCGTTCCATGTGCCTTTGATATCAGGGCTTACCTCGAATTCATTTGTCTGGCAGAGCCCGTCGCTGTTCTGATCCACCCATATGTACGCAAAATCTTTCAGCGATTTTGGAGGGGGCCATTTTGTTGTGAACCATTTTCTGTCCGAACCAGGGATTGCTGAAATGTCGAAATCCCAGTCCTGCTGCCAGCGGCATACGGATGAGATCATTCCATAAACGCTTCCCAGAGCAGCCCTTGCCAGCCATTTCCCTTTGACAAGTTCGAAGACGGCCATCGGCGGTTCCTCCCTCAGCAGGAACTGTCTTCCTTCAAATTTTAAAAACCTTGTTTTGCCGTGGGGCTTGAATGATGTCGCCGGATGAGGCCAGCCGAAGATTGCGCCTTTCTCCTCACCCATGCGCGGAAGGGAATACACGGGCTTGTATGTGCCCTTCTCCCAGTCCAGCTTGAATATTGTCCCGGTGTCAACGGCCATGCTGGGATCGTCAGGGTTGATCGAACCTCCGGTCGAGGCATATGTTGACGGGCCGATAAATTCCCTGTCGAACTGGCCATTTGTTTTCCAGACACTGATCCTGCGGGGGCAGAAATCCTGTTCGGCAACCCATAACCGTCCGGTATTGTCGACAGCCATCCCCCACGGCATCAGCATGCCGTTCTGATCGTATGCGCCGGACACAGCCCGTCCGCCGTCTTTTCCAACAGTTCCGATTTTCTTGCCTGCAGGCGAGAAAATGGACACCCTCATGGCGGAGCCGCGTTCGGATATGTAAATGTTTCCGTTCGGACCGACTGCGATTCCGAGAGGTGTCGTCAGTGCGCTTTTCGGAATGAAAGGTTCTATCTTGTCCGATACCGTGTCAACTTTGACAAGACCGCCTGCGCTGATGGCGAGGAGGCGTCCGTCGGCAACAGTTGCGATCCCCGCAACTTCGGGAACTGATATCGTCTTGATGTTGGCGGCAGTACTTTTGTTGCAGACATAGATTTTTCCGTCCCAGTACGATGATATGTAGACATTGGCGGAATCCACGGCGCAGCCTCGGAGCGAACTGCCTGCGGTGGATGAGTCCCAGTTATCCGCTGTGTTCGCCCTTTCCGTAACCGCAGGTGCCGGACGCGACTTCGGCTTAGGCTCACAGACATGGTCTGTCTCTTTGAGCGTCTTGCCTCCCTCTGTCCTGCTGAAACTGACTTCTTTTCCCGTGTCAATTGCAAGGCGGCAGAATCCGATTCCGCCTTCCGGTGTTTCCAACGCGGCGTAGACAAATTCCTTGTCGGCTGCAACGGCTGTGGCGTTGCCGCCGTAATGATTTCCGAGTGTCAGCCTCAGTCCCTGTTCCCAAAGCTTCCGCCCGCTTGCCGCATCCACGGCGATAAGCCTGCGCCCTGATTCACAGTAAGGCCAGCCCAGGAAAACTTTGTCCCCTGACGCTGCGGCCGCCTGAGGATTTGAATGATCCGAACCCCAGGCTCCGGTGCCGTCTGATGTCCTCCACGGCGGATTGCCGGGGGAATTGAAATGGAACTGGTAAAACGCATGAACGCCCTTGTGCGCAAGCCCCCGCCACCGGTAATTGCCGGGAGGGACAACGTCACCCCATTCGTCGCGGGCATCCCAGAATCCTGCATTTTTTCCGCTCTTGCGCGGCTGGTTGTTGAAAAGATTCCGGACACGGTTTCCGGCTTCGTCCTCGATGACTACGGTTGAGAATCCGTCAAAAGGCATTTCATAATTTACCGGAATTATTCCGGCTTCAATCTGGTTCTGGATTCCTTTCCGCAAAAGGACCGTCACCGGCCAGAACCCGTATTTCCCGAATTTCCCGCCGATGGCCCATGAAGTTCCTTTGACACGGGTGACCGCGTTAATGGCATTGCTTGTCTCATAAACCTTCTTCCATGATATGCCGTTGTCATAACTCTCCCAGAGGCCGTTGCTGCCTGTACCGGCTGTGACCAAACCCTTTTCCCCTGACAGAAGAGAAGTGATCCCGTCCGGGCCGTTGTCAACTTTCTTGAAAGTAAGCCCGTTGTCTGATGAGCGCAGAAGGGCGGCGGAGTTGACTCCGGAGATCAGGATCGATCCGTCGGAGGCGATGGCGAGACGTCCGCTGTGCGGGGTTTTTGCGAACTTCGCAACCTCTTTCCAGGTGGCGCCTCCGTCGGTGGAGCGGCAGAGCCTTCCGGCCAGGTTAAGTGCGAGGAATGAATCCTTTCCTGTGCTTATGATCGAATGGATGTCACCGCCCGCTCCGGAAACTTCCTTCCACGTCTCTCCGGCATCGGCGCTGCGCCATATAGAGTTGCCGCGCCACGGCGAACCGGCAACGACATTGTTCCCGGATACGGCGATCGACATGAATCCGATCGGGCCCTCAAAGATTTTTTTCCATGTGGCACCGCCATCTGTTGTTTTGTGGACGAATCCGGGTGCGGAACCCCAGGCGCCGCCACAGGCATATCCGATACTCCCGTCTGCAAATGCGAGACACCAGAAACCGCTCGGTAACGCTTCCTTCCATGACTTGCCGCCGTCCTCGGTCCGCCATATCTTTTCCCCGGACATAAGCCCGACGGTTTCAGACAGGAAAACACCGTCCTGCATCAGGCTGAGCGGGGGAGGGCACATGTCGACCCATATTGCATCCGCGGATTTTGCGGCCGGGTTTTCGGCGGCATTAAGAGAACCTGACGTTGCAAGGGAAACGACAAGTGCCAGCAGGGACAGAGTCTTGAAATTTTTCATTTAATATGACTTTACGCCGAAGTATGGCCGCTGATTCCAGTGAGACGCGTAAAAGGCACCGTAAATTGACACATACTCGCCGTATGCGAGAGGCGATCTTCCCACCCTGTTTATGATCCATTCCACATGGCCGTCCGCATAAGCGGAATTTACCCCTTTGTATCTGTGGGCCTGTTCTTTGTCGTCTTTATAAGTTTGCGGACCGTAATAGGTTCCTGCGGCCTCCTTTGTCGCATAGAAAAGGCATCCGGCCAAAACCCGTTTCGAGAATTCCCGAGGGGCGGCCCAGCTCTTCCCGCTTGGCAGGCCGGAAATTGAGTTGATATTCATGACTGAGATCTGGCCATACTCGTTGCCCCAGGCATTATCCGCCGGAGGTGTGCTGGAATTCGGATTTGATGTTGCGACAATCAGGTAGCCCAGGTAGTCCTGATTGTTTGGGACTGACAGGGCGGTGCAGCGCAGGACGGGATCATTTTTCCTGAAATATGACGGGGAGGGATCTGTGGGATCGGATAGGAAGGACGTTCTCTGCGGAGCAAACCAGTATATCTGTGAGAGTTGCGAAGGGATGGGATTGTTCGACCAGGGCATCCATGAGTTATAGTCCGACGTATAGCCGAGCATGGCAAGGCCGATGTTTTTCTCATTGCCGACGCAGGATGCCCTCTTCCCCATGTCCTTTGCAGCCCTCAGAGCAGGCAGAAGCATTGCCGCCAAAATGGCTATGATGGCTATGACCACGAGGAGCTCGATAAGTGTAAAAACAATGCCGATTTTATATTTCCGATTTCCGATTTTATTCCTGTCAAAATTAGAAAATAAGTCATTTCCAATTTTATTTTTTAATTTCAAATCGTCAATAGGCAATCGCCAATTGGCAATTAGTTGCTGTTTTAGAATTCCCTTTTTCATTTCAACACCTCCATGTTTTATTTAAAGTTTTAGTTTATAAACAGATTCCAAGTGACCAAGTCAGCCGTCGACAGTTCAACTTCCGCAATCACTGAAACTCATAATTTCTTCTGCGAATTGTAAAATTCGCACTTGGACTGCGGTAATTCATTACCGCCTTGTTTTGCGAAATTTATTTCGCGGCATTTATTTTGGATGGAATAAATTCCGTCTTTAAAGGCGGTAACAAGTTCCCGCACTCCAAGTTATCCGATTCCCCTATCTATAATCTTCGTCGCTAACTTGCTCGATTCTCCTTCCACTTCTTGCATCCCAACCCGGCTAAGTTGCCGATTCTTGCCGATCACTGATTACTGATCACTGGTCACTGATTACTGATTATCTTACCCGCCTCATTGGCGAATTCCGTGTCGGAAACGAATTTGATTGTCGTTGTTTTCTCATACTTGAGATTTTGCCGCATCGCCTCGAGTTTCAATTTTGCTAGCCTGAGCTGTTCCGGAATATCGAATCCAAACATTTTGACAGGCGCTTCCAGATTTTCATCATACGGGAAATTGACCATTGCCACAAGGTCGACGTCTTCTGGAATCCTGACTTTGCTTGCATGCAGCCCTTCAATTACACCGGGAAGCAGGTTGTCGTCTAGGACGATAATGCTGTCGGGGCGGAATTTTTGATCCCTCATCATGAGTTTCGTGATGTTTGCGCCGGA
>JBAZRS010000253.1:0-7407 GCA_041662825.1 Victivallales bacterium
AATCTCTCTCATGTTTGACAGTTTTCTTCGTATGAGATTCTCCTCGTTATAACAAGCGATAATGACGGAAATAAAAGGCCATTGATCCGGCTCCTGGATTTTCTCCTTTCTTTCTTTGAAAATTGAAATTATCCACATAAAGATAAAGTACCCATACAATGCCCAGGCTATGAGCAGGGAAAACAGAAAATATGTGAGGATTAACAACCACATTTTATTGATTTATACTTCCATGCTTAAGGTTTTCTGGAACAGCTCTTACGAGCTTGATCCTCCTTCGCATAAAGCTACGGGGGACATGCTACAAACGAATTCGCCTAAAATTCAAAGTTTTTGTTGGTAGTTAACCCCGTAAGGGGTGTTCTTATTATACCTTCTCGAGCAACGTCGAACTACGAGTTGCTCCAAATAGTGGTGGCGGTTTGCATAATGGATGTGAGGCTTGTCATTATGAGTGCCGCCATGACTGCAGACCATATCACAAAACGCTTCGCATCCAATTTATAATCCATAAAGTTTATGATTATGCAGATGTATATGGGTAAGAAAAGCGTCATGTCGAGCAGGTAAGGATGGACAGAAACACTTTGTGGCCATAGAATTGCCGTTATAGCGTAATAAGAAGACAAGCCGCCATAGAATAAGAGCTTGTCATTCTTAACGGACAAAATATCGCTTCCGCGTCGATTTCCCCATTTCATATCAAGCATTTGGACGATGCAGACAAGGACAAGCAGTATCATTAATGTTGATTGTTGTGCAAGACGCGCATTTGCCGGATGCAGAATGGCTTGAATGAAGTTCTGGTATCCTAGCGTCGAGCCGTCCAAGCCGGATCTGTACAGCCAGGAGCTGGAAGTGGAAGCCAGGCCTAATGCATTTGCTGTAATTCTTGGAACCATGAATGAGCACGCGCCCAGAAGCAGGATTGTTATTGCACCTTTCATGAGTTGCGGCTTTGGCTTTGTAAACAGAAGAACGAATATGAAAAATGAAGACAGTATTACAGCCAGCATAGGATAAAAAAAGACACTGGGGGCACTCGCAAGCAAATATTTGACAACGTCTGGGTTTTTTCGGGAGGCGAAGAGGCAGGATAAAAGTGTGAAGCCAAGGAGGAGATTCATGTTGTCCACATTGTATGCGGAAACAGATATCCAGTATAGGGGCGATGTAAGCAAAAGTGCTAATGCGGACAGGATGAGGAGCCATTTCTGGTTATTCAAATTTGCCATAGTGCTGAATCTGGCGATGATGGCGATTGCGGCGGCGGCCAGCATGGCCATGCCTAAAAAGGAAAAATCCCTCAGGCTTGTGAATCCGAATTTTGTTTTACTTTTATCAAGCGCATTCATGAACATCAGGTAAAATTGAGTGTGTCCAGTATAAGCTTCATGGTTCCTGAAAGAGCCTGGTGTGCGAAAGAACAAGTAGCCGTGTTGCGAAGGAGAGTAGTTTTCCCAGACAGGGAAAGTTATGTCTTCAAGCATTTCCGGCCCTTTGTGATTGAAGGAATTGCGCTGAACATAAGAAAGCGCAAATATGGCCAAAAAAGCCACTAGGCAGGCAGCGCATATAAAGAATGACCTTTGAGAGACAGGTACTGCAAGGTTTTTTAAATAGTTTCTCATGGGCTGAATAAATGATGTTTGATAATATATGAAAATTTCTGTTTTTTAAATTGAATGAGATTTGTTTTTTTTCAAGTGAGTCAGATGTGACACTGTCAAGGCCCATGGTCCACGGCAACGGAAATGTGCAAACAGTTCGACGTGCAAACGCAGGCACTGGCAAAGATGTCCTAAAGCTGGTTCAATGTTGCTAAGTTAGAGCCTGCTCGAAAAGGTTTTTTGGAACAGCTCTTACGAGCTTGATCCTCCTTCGCATAAAGCTACGGGGGACATGCTACGAACGAATTCGCCTCAAATTCAAAGTTTTTGTTGGTAGTTAACCCCGTAAGGGGTGTTCTTATTATACCTTTTCGAGTAACGTCTAGTTAAGAATTTTTACAGAGGTAGTGCGGGTCTATCTGACCCTAAGTTCGCGGGTCAAATAGACCCGCGCTACTCCAAATGCCCCTTATCTTAGCAACATTGTTATCTTCAATGTCCGCATGTCGGAAATTTCTTTTTCGCGTTGCGGAGTCCCTCTGTGATAATCACGGTTGAGAGGATTATCATGATCAGGGGGGTTAAAATGATCGATGATGAAATTTCCGGCCTAGCGGAATAATGCCAGTAATCCTTCGGTATCAACAGCAACGCAAAAAGGATTGTATACAGGATGCCTGTATTCCTGTTCTCATCATCGCCGCTGTTTATGAATAAAAACAAGGGGATGTACAGGTGAATCAACCTGAAGTCTCCCGACTGGTAAGGCAATACCAGCATCGCAACACAGAGAAGAGTGATCTTTTTCCAGAATTCCTTTTCAAATTTCAAGATGTAAAAGGAAAGCATGGCGAATATGGAGACAGCCATATAAAAATATGTTTTTGAAAAACCAAGCACCTTTGTTTGATACAGTTCCCTGCTGTAACCATACGCATCAATGAAATATATCTTTATGGCGCTGAAAACGGTATGGCTGAAATATATGCCTTCGTCGCCGATCGTGTATAGCTTCTGGTTAAGGTTGATGTTTGCCAGCAAATTCTGGATGTTGGCCAGGATATCGCCTTTAAAGATCAGGAGTGCTGCAAGATTGAGGAGAAACGCCGATAAGAGAACATAAATGATTTCCTTATATTTCTTGTCTGAAATAAAGAGGACAAGGAAAACCGCAAAATAAGGTTTTGTGGCAAGTGCTACAGACAAGAACAGCGCGCTTAAGATAAATTTATTTTTTCTGTAATAGTATATAAACAGGCATAGGAAAATAAATACTATGCCCTCTATATGAGCCCGGTCTATTTCAGAGAGGAACGGATATGACAAAATGGAAAAGACCAGGACATTTCCTGTAGTCAGCAATGGCTTTTTATCTGCCAGATTTACCGAACAGTACCAGATGAAGAATGCGACAAAAACCGCAAAGAATAATGCAAATGAAAGAAACGGGGACGGAAATGGGACGGCAAAGTCGAAGAAATACTGTAAAAGGTGAGTAAAGGGCAGATGGGCGCGGGTGGAATCCGGAGGCGCCTCATATGGATTAAGGTTGGCAATGTGGAAATAGCTGTTAAAAAAATCATTAAACCTGTCCACGGGCCGGAAGAACGAGGTGTCATAGGGATAATAATCCTTTATGAATAATTCTGACATATATGCGTGATAGAACAATGAAAAAATAAGACCATTCACGATAATCATCATTGCAAGACGAATCTTTTCTTCTCTTCCGTAACGCTTCAATATGTGATTGGATTCAGTCAATGCTCAGTGCCCTCTCTTGTTCGCCGAGATCCGGATAATGTCCCCAAGGACCCCCATCCCGATCATGAGAGCCACCGAAGTGCCGAATATCATGTAATACAGGGAGAGTGTGTGCATGTTGAACAGGGCTAGGAACATGGCCGGAATGCATACTATTGCGATCATGGCAATGGAGAGCAGGATGAAGAATTTTATTGGATTGAAGAAAGTTATCCCCTGGAATATGTATTGAATCGTGCGGATGGAATCCCGGATATGCCGGACTTTGCTTTTTCCCGTACGCTGGGAATATTCTATCGGTATGTATTTTATGAAACAGTCTTTTCCGCTTGCAAGGATGGTCATGCTGGTCGTGAAGGAGAAAGTGCCGCAGAGGAAAGGCAGCAGTTCCACTATGATTTCCTTCCTGAACATGCGGAAGCCGCTGTTCGGATCTTCTATTTTGCTGTTAACAAAGACTTTCAGCGCCGATTTGAAACCCCATCGGAATATCTTTTTCAGCGGATTGTCAAACATGCCGGTGTTTTTTCTTGCCCCGATCACTACGTCGAAGCCTTTTTTCATCTCATCAAACAGGAGATGCAGGTCTTCAATGGGATAAGAACCGTCGGCGTCAATCATGCCTATCCATTCGTAACGCGCATTTCTGATCCCCGTTTTCAGGGCATTCCCATAGCCTATGTTGATTGGGTGGCTTATCACCTTGACGCCTGCGATGTTCGCGGCAATTTCCTTTGTCTTGTCCGAGGAGCCGTCGTTCACCAGGATGATCTCATAACTCACGGTCAGCTTTGAGAGTTCCGCATTGAGTCTCGAAAGGGTGTTTACAATGCTGTTTTCCTCATTGTATGCGGGTATTATGAATGAAATTCCGGGTTCGTTAAGCATAGTTGGCTACCTCCGATTTATTTTATCGCGACATTTCAGGTTCCAGTTGATGAATTGAAGAATTCCCAGCAGGACAAAACCTGCCTCCTCTTTTTTCTTTTTGTGATCATCCCATAATTGCTCGACTCTGTCCCACTGCAGGATATCAATGGATGCTTTTGCAGTCTGAAGGAAATCCCCGAAAACATTCATCATCGGACCGGGATTGCGAAACCATTTGTCCACTTCCGGCAGAAATCCCGCTTTAGGCCTTTTTAAAGACCCGGAGGGAATATTACCGCTTACCGCTTCACGTAAAATCCGCTTTCCCTTCCCATTGTGCCGCTTGCCATCATCGGGCAGATTGAGACAGAACTCCACCATTCGCCTGTTTAACAGGGGGACTCTCACCTCAAGGCCGTTTGCCATGCTCATCCTGTCCACTTTCGCCAAGATACTCGGCAGATGAAACTTCAGGTCGGCGTGCTGGCGCGCTGTCAGATATGAGCGGTTTGCCGGAACCTCATCCATCAGCCGGGCGTATTCTCCGATAGGATTGTTTCCGTCTGTCTGACGCAAGAAATCAGAACTGTAAAGTCTGTTTTTTACGTTGTTGTCGAATATCCGTCTGAATGACGCGTGATCCCGGCCCTTTCCCTCGGCCGCTGCTGAAAGCATTCGTTCCGTCACCATGCGCAATCCGTAGCGGCGGTTATCGGAAGGGAGGAAACGCGCCATCTTATATAGAGACGTCTTCAGGAATCCGGGAAGCATCCTGATATACGGGGTGAGTTCTCCGGCCTTGTAGGTGTCATATCCGGCGAGAAGCTCATCGCCTCCGTCGCCGGCCAGGATGACTGTCGCCTTTTTCCGTGCGAAACGGGACAACTGATACACGGGAAAGCAGGAGGCGTCGGCCAGCAGTTCGTTCATCCTCGCGAGGGTTTCCCTGATTTCATCTTCATTCCAGTTGAACATAAGGACGTTGGATGCCAGGTGAAGATGTTCGGCATAGCTTGACGCCGAGGGCGCTTCATTGAAACCGGGGTCGGAAAAGCCGAGGGTGAAGGAGTTTATGTCCTGACTTGATTTTGCGGCTTCAACGGCAACGGAATAAGAATCCAATCCTCCTGAGAGAAATAAACCCAGCGGTGCGTCGGACACCATCTGCGATTTTACCGCCACTGATAGTAGTTCCCTGAAAGTGTCGAGTTGGTTTCCATCCCATGGTGCGACGTCCTCGTTATAGCGAGGTGTCCAGTATCTGCAGAGTTTTTCCCCTGTACTGTCAACTCTCAAACAGCATCCGGGTTCCAGTTGGAATACCCCGTTGAGCCCGGTTCTTGGCGCAGGAAGATAATTAAATGTGAAATAGCTGTCTAAATCCGCAGGGTTGCTGTCCGGGCACGGATTCAGGGGGCCGAACAGGGAAAGGAGTTCCGAAGCGAAAAAAATCTGCCCGTCGCGGATATTGTAAAAGAGCGGCTTAACCCCTAAATGGTCACGCACAAGGAAGAGTGTTTTATCCTTGCGGTCAAACAACGCAAAAGCGAATATCCCGTCCAGCCGGTCAAGGCATTCAACACCCCAGGCCTCCCATGCGGCAAGTAAAACCTCGGTGTCTGACTGGGAGACGAATCTAGCCCCCTTGTTTTCCAACTCTCTGCGGAGTTCTTTGAAATTGTATATTTCACCGTTGTAGGAAATTATAAAACGCCTGTCCGCCGAAGACATCGGCTGGCGCCCGGCCGGCGAGAGGTCCAGGACTGCCAGGCGTGTGTGTCCCAGGAAGAGACCGGGTTCGACATGCCTGCCCTGGTCGTCCGGTCCCCTGTGGGCCAGCGACCGGAGCATGGAGTCCAGGTGTTCGTCCTGCCAGTTCCTGTCGAAGTCGGCGTATGAGAAAATCCCTAAAATCCCACACATACAGTTGAAACCTTTTTAACCGAGGTAATTTCATAACTGCGGTTTTGACAAGCAAAACCCTCCATTTTAAAGCCCGTTTCTGGCGTGGAGGGCGAGGCTTGTCCGAGCCGTTTCCTGAGTTTTAAATTACCTCAACCTTATTTAAGGGGCCTGTCTAATCCTGTGTAAAGTTCAATCGTTAGCACATGCACTTCCCTTATTAACCGTTTTCTTGAGGAGTTTTACAAATATCCGATATATTCTAAATTCCCAAAAGCACTGATAGATGCCGTATTTCAGACGCAGTCGGATAAAAGGACCATATAATGCGTTGACGACGCGTAAGAACTTATAGAAAACAGTGCTTCCTGAAGTGACTTTATTCACCTTGTTGTCTATGAAGTAAGACCCTATCAGCAGCAAATCGCAAAAATCTTTCATGCCTTTTGGATACCAGGGCGCACAGGAATCGCCCTCAACTTCAATATTTGACCACTCTTCCAGCGAGGACGGCACAACATATCCCCATTGTTTCTGGACCAGTTCAAATAATTCAGTGCCCGGAAGCGGACGATATTTGTTTGGGGCGAATATGATGCAATTCGGATTGTCCTTTACCAGACGGAACATCAAATCCCTTGTCGCATGAAGGTCGTCAAGGGTCTCGGTAGGGAGTCCGACAATGAAATTGTAGGAGGCGATGATCCGGGGATGGCGGGCCAGCTTTACGTTGCATTGTATGATATCGGCAACCGTGCAATTCTTGTGGACCAATTCCAGGATTCTGTTGCTTCCGCTCTCGGCGCCGATGTGCATAATGTCCGTGCCGGCATCGGCAAGCTTTTCCAGGAAAACGTCGGTCATCAGTTTGATCTCGTTGATCCTTGCGCCCCTGAAGCCCAGTTTTATGTGGATTTTCCTGGTGTTGATCTCATCTATGATGTTCTCCACGTGCTTCAAGTCGACAAATGAATCATTGTCGATGAAATAGATGTAATCCGCCTTATATCGTTCCACCAGGTATGCAATGTGATCCACTGTGTTTTCAACATCAAGGCATAACCATTTCTTGCCCCTGATGTTGAGGTATTCTTTCGGGGCGCTGCAGAAAGAACAGTTATAAGGGCAGCCGAGCGAGCTGTATATTGAGAAGATTCGTTTGTCCTGGTCGAGCTGGCCGTAAACGCTGTAATCTTTGATTAAATGATATGGGATTTCCTTGAAGTTTATCAGCTCGAATTTTGTGTCATCATGCGGCGTC
>JBAZRS010000254.1:0-2155 GCA_041662825.1 Victivallales bacterium
GGAAGTGCTTAAGAAGATCACGAAAAAGACAAAGGCGGTCGTCGCCGTCGACTACGCCGGACAACCCTGCGACTATGACTCACTGAAGGACATATGCTCGAAACACGGTCTTCTCCTCATATCCGACGCCTGCCATTCCATCGGAGGCGGATACAGGGACAGCAAAGTCGGCACGCTGGCGGACATGACAGCTCTCAGCTTCCATCCCGTCAAGCACATCACGACCGGCGAAGGCGGAATGATCCTTACGGACAATGCTGATTTCGCAGCAAAAATGAGAATGTTCCGCGGTCATGGCATAACGACAGACTACCGTCAGCGCGAGGAGAAAGGCGCTTGGTTTTACGAAATGGAATATCTGGGTTATAATTACCGAATTACCGATTTCCAATGCGCGCTCGGAATCAGCCAGCTGAAAAAACTTCCGGCATGGATTAAAAGGCGGCAGGAGATCGCCGCAGAATATGACAATGCCTTCAAGAACAATCATTCAATCATATCAATCAAAAGATCGCCAAGTGTTTCCCATGCCTATCATCTGTATGTCGTGAAATTGGAAAAAGCCGACAGGAACAGGATTTTCACTGAACTCAGGAATGCCGGGATAGGGGTGAATGTCCATTACATACCTGTCCACCTCCACCCTTACTACAGGAAAACCTTCGGTACCGGGGAAGGAATGTGCCCGGTAGCAGAAGACGCTTTCAGGAAAATAATCTCCCTGCCGATGTTTCCGGGACTGAAGGACGAGGAGTTGAAATCTGTTATTGAAACAGTTATGGGGTTGCTATAAAGATGTCTGCATTTTTCGAGGCAATCCATGCAGCTTTCAGCGAGGCCGGCGTTAAGCCAATTCTTGTTGGCGGATAGGCTGTAAACCAGCTTGGACACATCCGCAACACTGTGGATTTAGATTTAATGATACTTGAAAACGATGTTGAAAAACTGGATCCTTATCTTGAAAAGGCAGGTTTTCAACTGCTATTCAGAAACCCTGAATTATTTGCAAAATACAGGTATCCCCGTGAAAAGATATTTGAGCTGGATATTCTGTTTACCGACAAGACAACCTATGAAAGGTTAAAGTCTGATTCTTCGGAAATAAGAGTTGGGAAAATTGACTGTCTTCTGCCTTCACCAATGTCGATAATCGCTATGAAGCTCCACTCAATTAAGAACAACTTCAAAATCAGATTTCCGAAAGATTTCCCAGACATAATCGCATTGAGCGATATACACGGGATAGACGTATCATCGGAACAATTTAAAAATCATTGCCTTAATTTTGGAAATAAAAAAATCTACGAACTGATTCTAAACACGAAATCGGAAAAATGAAGAATTGTCGTGTAAAAGAAAAAACGGTCGATTATCGGGTCAGATTCACAAAGTCGGCTCTCTCAAGCGCCGACTATGAGAAATTCATAAGAACCTGCTTTTCGGTTTTGCCGCCGCCTAAAAGAACATTGGAAGAAAGCCTGCGGCACGCCCCGAAGGTCAGGTTTAAACTGAATTGAACCGGTTTCAAAAACGCAAATTAATTTATTTTATAAAATCAAAATCTGAAAAACACTGACCTGACATGTCCGGAATCAAGACAATCACATGGAGGAATGAAAAGGTATCTTCTCTAGTCCTCGGAACCGTACAACTGGGACTGGACTACGGAATTGCAAACTCGGGAGGCAAGCCTTCGGACAAGCAGGCTCTTGAACTGATAGACGCCACATGGACCGGTGGAATTGATTTTTTTGATACGGCCCAGGCATACGGCGACAGCGAGGCGGTCCTCGGAAGAGCCTTGAATACCCTGAAAATTGCGGATTCGGCGAAACTGATCTCAAAGATATCCCCTGCCCTCTCTTCCAGAGATTATCCGGCGATATCCGCATCTGTGGAAGAATCGCTCGGGAAGCTTGGCATATCGCAGCTATGGGGTCTGATGTTGCACCGCTCAGAGTGGTTGGAAGAATGGGATGGCGGACTCGGGATAACGCTGGAAAACTTGAGGAAAGACGGAAAAGTCAAGCATATCGGAGTTTCAGTATACACTCCGGAAGAGGCGAAGCGAGCGCTTGGAACCGATGGCGTTGACATTATCCAGGTTCCATGCAGCGCCTGGGATCAGAGAATGATAAATTCAGGAGTTTTCAGC
>JBAZRS010000254.1:2165-7397 GCA_041662825.1 Victivallales bacterium
ACAAGCTGTGCTTTGTCCGCAGTATCTATCTGCAGGGACTTCTTCTGATGAGTCCGGCAGAGGTCGGGAAAAAGCTTTCTAATGCGGTCGGGGCCTCGGAGAAATGGAATTCTATTGCTGAAAAACATTCCATGACAAAAGCGGAACTGGCTGCGAAGTTCGCAATATCCCTCAATCTTCCCATAGTCGTGGGAATGGACAGCTCCTCGCAGGCGAAAGAGAATCTGGAACTCTTCTCCAAGCCGGCGCTGGACAGGAAAACTGCCGATGAAATAAGCAGGGAAATGACTCCTTTCCTCACAGACGACATATTAAATCCTTCAAAATGGAATCAGATAAAATGAACAAGCAGGTGCTGGCAATAATTCAGGCCCGCATGGGCTCTTCGAGACTTCCCGGAAAAATGGCGCTTCCCATCATACATGGCAAGGGTGCGCTGGAGGTCATGGTTGAAAGGGTCAGGAGAAGCAAGAGGATAGACAAACTGATAGTTGCCACGACCGTCCATCCATCCGATGAGAAACTTGTCGAGATCTGCGGGAAAATAAATGCCTCCTGCTTCAGGGGGAGCGAGGAGGATGTTCTGGACCGCTTCTACCAAGCATACGCGTCCGCAGGAAAATCTTTCGGTGCGATTGTAAGGCTCACCGGCGACTGCCCACTGCATGATCCGGCGGTAATCGACAAGGTAATCGCAGAGTTCCTCAATTCCGACTCGGACTATGTCTCGAATGTCGATCCTCCGACTTATCCCGACGGACTTGACACAGAAGTGTTCAGTTCAGCATCTCTGGAGAAAGCCTGGAAAGAGGCCAAGATGAAGTCCGAGCGGGAACATGTGACAATCTTCATAAGGAACAGCGCGGCTCTCTTCAGGAAATCAAATGTGAGGAACGGCACGGACCTTTCCTCGTGCAGATGGACGCTGGACGAGGAGTCCGATTACAGGATGATAAAATCCGTATATGAAAATCTCTACGATGTGAAAAAGGATTTCGGGATGGATGACATCCTTGAATTCCTTCATGAACATCCCGAAATTGAAAGGCTGAACATGAAGATAGCCAGGAATGAAGGGCTTCTCAAATCATTAAAAGACGACAAAAAGGTGAAATCGTGAAAAATTTCGGCAAATCGCTGGGCATGCTGAAGAGGGCGCTCAAGGTGACCCCTGTCGGCTCGCAGACATACAGCAAAAGTTCAAACTATCTGAGCGGACCCGACACCCCCTATTTCATGGACCATGGCAAAGGGAGCCATGTCTGGGACATCGACGGGAACGAATATCTGGATTTCATTCTCGGACTTGGCCCGATCACGGTCGGCTACAACGATCCGGAGGTCGATTCGGCGGTTGCAAGGCAGCTGAAGAAGGGCATCATATTCTCACAGGCGACCGCGCTTGAGGTCGAGCTGGCGGAAAAGCTGGTTGAAGTAATTCCATGCGCGGAAATGGTCCGCTTCGTAAAGAACGGCGGGGATGCGACCACCGCAGCTATAAGGTTGTCAAGGGCCTATACCGGCAGGGAGATTGTCGCAGTCTGCGGTTATCACGGCATGCACGACTGGTACATTGGTTCCACTGTCCTGAAACAAGGAGTGCCGAAATCGGTTCAGAACCTCACAAAGACCTTTGAATACAACAACATCTCCTCGCTCGAAAATATTTTCGCCAGATATCCGGGGAAAATAGCGGCCGTAATCTTGGAACCCGCCCAGGGAGATCCTCCGAAGGACGGCTTCCTTCAAAAGGTGAAGTCCCTCTGCGTTAAAAACGGCACTGTCCTTGTCTTCGACGAAGTCGTGTCCGGTTTCAGGATAGCGCTTGGCGGGGCCCAGGAATACTACAAGGTTACTCCGGATCTCGCCGCCATCGGCAAAGGGATGGGCAACGGGCTTCCAATTTCCGCAGTGGCGGGGAAAAAGGAGATCTTGAAGCTGATCGAGGAGGGAATCTTCATTTCCACAACTTTCGGCGGAGAGTCCCTTTCTCTGGCGGGCGCACTCAAGACAATAGAAATACTCGAACGGCCCGGTTCATTTCCGCACATATGGAAAGTATCGACAAGGCTTGCCGAAGAATCAATGAATCTTGCGAGATCAAAAGGACTCGGCGACATCATCAGCATGTTCGGGCTTCCGCCGCACAGCGGTTTCATATTCAAGGCGGTCGGCAGCGTCTCCAGCCTTGACCTCCTCGCAGTATACCAGCAGAAACTGCTCATGAACGGAATACTGACGGTCGGGATTAACAATTTCTGTCTCGCCACTTCAATGAAGGACATTGACATGCATCTTGACGCGATTGACCAGGCCCTCTGCGACATCAAGAAGGCGCTTGAACGCGACAGCATCCGAGGAATCGTGAAGGGAAAGAAGATAACACCCATCTTCAAAAGAAACTGAAATGAAGAAGAAGAGGAATATCATAATCAGGGCTGACGCGTCGGTGAAAACCGGTACAGGCCATGTAATGAGATGCATTGCCCTCGCGCAGGGATTGCAGGATTCCGGCTACGTTGTCCATTTTGCCGTGTCCGAGTGTCCGGATTCGCTGATAAAATTACTTAAGTCTGAAAATATACAGGTACTGAAGATCAAGTCCAAAGGCGGAAGCGGGAAGGATGCCACCGAGACTGCGAAATTCGCAGAAAAGATAAAATGCGACTGGGTGATAACCGACGGTTATATTTTCTCCGATAAATATCAGGAGATCATAAAAGACAGCGGATTGCGCCTGCTGTTCATCGACGATTACGGCCACTGCGGAAAATACTGCGCCGACATCATCCTTAACCAGAACCTCTACGCCGGAACGCATTTCTATCCGAAGACAGATCCCTTCACCAGGATACTCCTCGGAACGCAGTATGCGCTCCTGCGCAAGGAATTTTCACCGTACATGCACTGGCGGAGGCAGATTCCGGAAAAGGCCGAAAAGATGCTGGTGACCCTCGGCGGGAGCGATCCTGATAACACGTCCCTCAAGATCATCAAAGCCGTAAAAGGCTCCCGGCTGGATCTGCAGGTGAAGATTGTCGCAGGAAGTGCAAACCCGCATATAAAATCGCTTGAGAAGGAGATCTCCAAATCTTCAAATCTTCAAATTCTCAGGAATGTCTCAAACATGCCGGAACTGATGGCGTGGGCGGACATCGTCATCACCGGCGGCGGAAGCACCTGCTGGGAAACGTGTTTAATGGGGCTGCCCAATATCATCATATACTGCGCAGACAACCAGAAACCTATTGCATCAAGCCTTGAAGCGACCGGAGCCGCCTTGAATCTCGGACACAACTGCGAGCTGGACGGTAAGAAACTTGTTTCAACCCTGAAAAAGCTTGCCGGTGACGCCGAAGCCCGGGGCAGGATGTCGGAGAAAGGCCGGATGCTTGTCGACGGGCTGGGCTCCGAAAGGATAATCTATTCCATGGGCGGACTTTTCCTGAGAAAAGCGGAGAAGAAAGACTGCCGTTTCATATGGGAGCTTTCAAATTCCAAAGCCGTCAGGGAAGTCTCTTTCTCAAGGAACCCGATACCGTTTGAGCATCACAGGGAATGGTTTGAGAAGACGCTGAAGGACAAGAACTGCTTTTTCTGTGTGGCCGAGACTGCCGACGGAAAGACTGCCGGGCAGGTCAGATTCAGGATAAACGGGAGAGATGCGGTAATATCCACGAGCCTTGCGATGGACTACCGCGGCAGGGGATACGGAAGCATCCTCATATTCGAGGCGTCCAACGCCCTCATGACTAACTCGAAGGTCAAGATAGTGCATGCATACATCAGGCCGGAGAACATAGGCTCCATGAAATCGTTCGAGAAAGCGGGTTTCAGGCAGACAGACCTTGACAGTTTCGCGATCGAAAAGGAGTCCCTGCATCTGATATTGGAGAAAAGCTGACCATGAAAAACTACATTCAGATAGGCAAGCGGAAAATCGGCCCGGGCTTTCCCGCATATGTGATCGCGGAAATTTCAGCAAACCACGGGCAGCGCTTTGAAAAGGCGGTGGAAATAATAAAGGCCGCAAAAGCCGCCGGAGCAGACGCCGTAAAGCTTCAGACTTATACGCCGGACACGATCACCATAGACTGCGACAGCAAATATTTCACGATAAAAGGGACCATCTGGAAGGGCAAAAACCTGTACAAGCTTTACGGCGAGGCCTACACTCCGTGGGAATGGCAGCCGAAACTGAAGAAGATCGCGGACAAGCTGAAGATAGACCTTTTCTCAACACCTTTTGATTTCACATCCGTCGACTTCCTGGAAAAAATGAATGTGCCCGCCTACAAGGTCGCCTCTTTTGAACTGGTAGACATCCCGCTTATCAGGAAAATAGCGCGCCTCGGGAAACCTGTCATCATGTCCACCGGAATGGCGACACTCCAGGAGATAAGGGAGGCCGTTCGCGCTGTCAAATCGGAAGGCAACAGCCAGATCGCCCTGCTGAAATGCACGAGCGAATATCCTGCCGATCCGAATGACATGAATCTCAGGACCATACCCGACATGCGGAAAAGGTTCGGCACTGTTGTAGGACTTTCGGACCACACCCTGGGGATAGCATCTTCGGTCGCGGCGGTGTCGCTCGGCGCCTGCATCATAGAGAAACACCTGACACTCTCCAGGAAAGAGCCCGGTCCTGACAGTTCTTTCTCATTGGAGCCGCAGGAGCTTGGGGAGCTGGTAAAAGAGATAAGGACGGTTGAGGCGGCACTGGGAAAAATCAATTACTCCTTCTCCGCGAAAGAGAAGGCGACACGTGTTTTCCGCCGTTCACTGTTTGCGGTCAAGGACATAAAAAAAGACGAATTCTTAACTCCTGAAAACATCAGGTCCATCAGGCCCGGCTACGGTCTCGCCCCAAAATATTATGACAAGGTAATCGGGAAAACGGCCAAGAACGACATAAAATTCGGCACCCCGCTTTCCCTCCCCATGATTAAGTAGTTCAAGTGATCTTTAGCATGGATGTGGGAAGACTGGTGTTTTTGAAAATTAATTATAATTCTTCGTGCCCTTCGTGGTGAGATTTTCCTTAAGCGTAAGAATACAACTCCCATACGATTGGCTCAATGAATTCGAAAACTGAAAGATTCCGCAAATGGAAATAACACTTAGAGATCCGAAACTGCCGGTAATAAAAACCGCGAGGCTTGTCATCCGGGACATCGAGGTCAATGACATTTCCCCGGAATATGTAGCCTGGCTGAACAATCCCGAGGT
>JBAZRS010000255.1:0-7381 GCA_041662825.1 Victivallales bacterium
CGATGACGCATGGATGAGCGCCGGAAAAGTCAAAAACTGGCTCGGATCACCGATGAACATGTATGAAGTCCACCTCGGCTCCTGGCGCGGCCCCGGACTCAGGGAATTGAATCCGGCGGATGAAAATGACTTCCACAACTACCGCGACATCGCCCACGCCCTTGCAGATTATGTCCTGGAAATGGGATACACCCATGTTGAACTCATGCCGGTGGCGGAACATCCGTTCGACCAGTCATGGGGATATCAGGTGACCGGATACTATTCCCCGACCGCACGTTTCGGCACACCGGAGGATTTCGCGTATTTCATAAACCACATGCACTCGAAAAACATAGGGGTGATTGTCGACTGGGTTCCCGCGCATTTCCCGAAGGACGCCTTCTCCCTGGCGCGCTTTGACGGCACAGCCCTCTACGAACATCTCGATCCCCGGCAGGGCGAACACCGCGACTGGGGCACCCTCATTTTTAACTTCGGACGCTGCGAAGTTCGCAATTTCCTCATCGGAAACGCCCTCTACTGGTTCGAAAAATACCACATTGACGGCCTGCGCGTCGACGCTGTCGCCTCAATGCTATATCTGGACTATTCCAAGAACGACGGGAACTGGATTCCGAACAAGTTCGGCGGAAATGAGAACATTGACGCCATAAGCTTCCTTAGAAGGCTTAATGAGCTTACGCACGAACTCCACCCCGGAACACTCATGATAGCCGAGGAGTCGACAGCATGGACCGGCGTCTCCCGCCCGGCATATCTGGGCGGACTCGGCTTCACCAGCAAATGGAACATGGGCTGGATGCATGACACCCTGGAGTATTTCAGCAAGGATCCTGTGTTCAGGAGCTATCATCATGACAAGCTCACATTCTCCATATGGTATGCCTTCAGCGAAAACTTCATCCTGCCGTTCAGCCACGACGAAGTCGTCCACGGAAAGAAATCGCTGCTTGACAAAATGTCGGGCGACTACTGGCAGAAATTCGCAAATCTGCGGCTCCTCATGACCTACATGATCACGCATCCGGGCAAAAAACTCCTTTTCATGGGATGCGAGTTCGGACAGTGGAACGAATGGGACTGCAAAAACACCCTTGACTGGGGACTCCTCAAATATCCAATCCACAACGGCCTCAAGGCGTCAATGAAGGACATCAACAGGATATACAGGGAAAGGCCCGCGCTCTGGGAGACGGATTTCCAGCCCAAGGGCTTTGAATGGGTGGATATCAACGACATCCTCCAGTCTGTCATATCATATCTGAGATGGGACAAGAACCGCAATGAACCCGTACTCGTCGTCCTCAACTGCACGCCGGTTGTGAGAAACAATTACAGGGTAGGAGTTCCGGTAGGCGGAACCTGGCATGAAATATACAACTCGGATGCCGAGATATACGGCGGATCCGGAGTCGGAAACAAGGGAAGGGTCGACACTGAAAACAAGGAGTCCCATGGGAGACCGAACACTCTCGCTTTGACACTGCCACCTCTTGGCGCACTGATCTTAAGTCCAAGAAAGTGAATAAATTAGGCGGCCATGGGCCGCAACTTTAATAATCTGAACATCGAACACTGAACATCGAACATCCAACTTCGAATGAATTATTTTTTTTAATTCGACCTGTCCCCCATAGCTTCTTAGCGACGGAGGATGTTGGATGTTCATTTCCTTGAAATTCCTTAATGTTAAATCAGGCGGTCAAAGAACCGCAACTTTAATAATTTGAACTCGAACATTAAACTTCCAACTTCGAATGGGGAAAGAAAACGGACGACTGAAGACTAACGGCTAAAAGAATTTGTTGGAGTTCACAGCTTTAGCGTGTCTTGATTTTTGCCGGTATTAGAAAACTTTGAAACTCCTCAGCGTAAATCCCATGAGAATTTGCCCATGAAAAACTTCAAGGAAAAACTCCAGATCCTTAAAAAAAATCACAAGACCCTCGTTTCAAGGAAAAACAAGCCCGACAAAAACGTTACATCGAATGAATAAGGTATATATAAATAGGATTGTTAGTATTGTCTTTGGGCTCATTGCCTTTTTATGTGATTTGTCCTTTTTGCTTGTTACCGGAAAACATATTACACAGGATAAGCCGACTGGAGGAGCTGGTTTTTATTCCTAATCTTACGACAATGGAAAAGCTTACTGGAGGAGCTAAACTCGCACCATGTACTCAATTATCGACAAGTATTGTTAAAAATGATGTTATCAGATATGGAATTTCAATATTAACTTTCTTATTGGTTCTCGTTTGCGAATTCGTTATCTAAGGACAAAGCAGTTGCTATGTATATTTACTCAATTACAGCCATATCCATTTTGGCATTTACTATATTTGTGCTTTTTTCCTTGATGATGGGACAAATGTATTATATCAATTACAAACGCCTTCAGGTAATCCGGCTCCGCCGTCTTCCTGAGGCTTGTACGTTATGCATCAAGACACTACTTACAGGAATACTGGCATTTTTTGAAAACTGAATTATACTTAAACTTACAGTTCTTGGTCTCAAAAGAAGAGGTTTCGTGTGGACTTCAAACTGTTAAGCCCGATTGAAAATATTGAAACCATTGCATCTGGACATGGGATAAGAAATCTGAATCGCTTAATTAAGATCTACGGCCATGCAAACTGGAGAAAGATAAAAGGAACAGCAATGGTTCAACTCGATGACGGGGCAATATTCGAAGTTGAGATTCACTGGTATGAAGGACACGGAATCGGAAAGAAGGAATTAAAAATCAAGAGGTATCTATCATGAAAAAACATTTTCTTATCTGCATCAAAAATAACGGGTACGAGGCCTCTCTTGAAGTCAGGAAACTTTACGAATCCATTTCTGACAGGCAAGCTGAAAGGCATAATCAAATTAGAATAATTGATGAGTCTGGAGAGGACTATCTATATCCTATAAATTTCTTCGCCCCTATAAGGCTTCCCTCAGAAACCAAAGAAAAACTGGAATTAATTCCGGCATAACCATGCTGGTGCTGGCAACCTCGTTTCACTCGGTGCCAGACCATGGGCGCTCATCCTCTGCCCGGTAACCAGCAACTGACGACTATCGACCGGCAAGCAACGACCTCAAAAATGCCTTTCGGCATCCTTCAGCATGGGATTGGCAAGGTCGCGTTTCGAGAGGATGGGTTCACCGTCAAGAGGCCATTCTACGCCTATGCCGGGATCGTTCCAGATAATTCCGCGTTCATCCTTGGGCGAATAGAAGTTGCTGCATTTGTACATGAAATCAGCGGTGTCGCTGACAACGCAGAATCCATGTGCAAAGCCTTTCGGTATGAAAAACTGGCGCTTGTTTTCAGCGGAAAGGAAACAGCCCTCCCATTGACCGAAAGTCGGGGAATTCCGCCTGATGTCAACCGCCACATCGAAGATTTCCCCGGACACGGCCCTGACAAGCTTGTCCTGCGGATGGTTGATCTGGTAGTGAAGCCCCCTTACTGTGTTTTTGACTGAGCGCGACAGGTTGTCCTGTACAAATTCAAGATTGATTCCGGCTTTCTCGAACTCGCGCTTACTGTATGTTTCGAGAAAGAATCCCCGGGAGTCGGCAAAGACTTCCGGTTCGATAATATAAGTGCCCGAGAGCCTGCCCTTGATAAACTTCATGATGATTTCCCCGTATTGAAATTTTCGGATACATTATATCATCCCCGCAAATATCCAAAAGAAATCAAGCGTCTTTCTTTCATACTTGTAAAACTTTCGCCCGTTTTTAATTTCATTGTTTTTCATAAAGACAAGCTTTTATTCCAAAGATGACGGTTGTATACTATTCCTCAGGTATTCAATTTTCATTTTGATTTTACAAATCATAAAAAGAAATCGGTTGTATTCGGCAATGATAATTTTATTTATCACAGTATTGTTATCCCGCTTTTTTGAAGGAATGCAGGAGTGCATTCTTTTCACAGAGCTTTGTTCCATTTCCAGGGAAATGCCAGGCGCATCTGCGCCATGTTCTCCTGTCGCCTTCCCTGTAAAATGTTACAGTTATTTTGCACCTTGCCATGTCTGCCATGACGCTCATCCCGTGCCGGGAACCGATTTCCATACAGGAAAAGGTAATCGGCCATGGACTCGCTCTTTTTAGAACAAGGTGATATTTTCACCCCTGAAAAAGACGAAAAAGCGTCAAGCTCCCATAAAAACGAGCCTCTGGCCGCACGCCTGCGTCCGCTCAACTTTGATGAATACACCGGGCAGAGACACATACTCGCCGAGGGAAAGCTCCTCCGCAGGGCGATTGACTCCGACAGCTTCACATCCATAATCCTTTCAGGCCCGCCGGGAGTCGGCAAAACCAGCCTCGCAGAACTTATCGCCCGATTGTCCAATGCGGCCTTTATACGATTGTCTGGAGTTGCTTCGTCCGTGGCGGACATTCGCAATGAAATCTCCGCAGCCGTGCACAGGAAGAAGAACGTCGGAAGGAACACGATCCTCTTCATTGATGAAATCCACAGGTTCAACCGGGCGCAGCAGGACGTCCTCCTGCCGGATATTGAAAACGGAAACATAAGATTTGTCGGCGCGACAACACAGAATCCCTTTTTCTATGTGAACGGCCCGCTCCTCTCTAGATCACTCGTCTTCAAACTCGAATCCCTCTCAAAGGAAGATATAACATCGCTTATTCAACGCGCCGTCACCGACAAACGCGGGTTCCCGGACAAGAAAATAACACTCAAAAAGGAGGCGCTTGACTTCCTGGCAGAATCCTGCGAAGGCGATGCGAGACGAGCCCTCAACGCCCTTGAAATAGCCGTCAGGACAAGCGCTCCGGACAAGAAAGGCGTAATTAACATAAGCGCGGAAATAGCACATGAGTCCATACAGGTGAAACCCGTGGAATACGGGGACGACGGCCATTACGACACGGCAAGCGCCTTCATTAAGAGCATGAGGGGCAGCGATCCGGACGCCGCCATATACTGGCTGGCGAAAATGCTGCATGCGGGCGAAGACATACGCTTCATCGCCAGGAGGATTGTCATATTCGCCTCAGAAGACGTCGGGAATGCGGATCCGCGCGCCATCTCTGTGGCGGTCAATGCAATGCAGGCCGTTGAAATGATCGGCATGCCCGAGGCCAGGATAATTCTTGCGCAGGCGGTGACATATTGCGCCACCGCACCGAAAAGCAATGCCAGCTATGCCGCGGTAAGCGCCGCGCTTGACGATGTCAAGAACGAACGTGTGCAGGCTGTGCCCAAACACCTGAGGGATTCCCATTACAAAGGGGCGAAAACCATGGGGCACGGGGAAGGCTATGTATATCCGCATGACAAGAAAGACCATTTTGCAGTTCAGGACTACCTTGGAGTTTCCAGGAAATATTATTCCCCGGGCGAAGCCGGATATGAAAGCAAGATAAGGGAGAGGATCGAATTCTGGGACGGCATGAGGGAAAAAGGGAAGTCAGAAGTCAGGAGTCAGGAGCCAGGATAAAGCTGGACGGATATCCAATATCGAATATGGAATGTCCAATTGCGAAGGAACATTGAACTTTCAACTTCGAACATCCAACCTCGAACAGGTTGAGATGATGACAATGCAAAAGGAACTTGTGTTCGAATATATTGGAGTTCAAACTTTAGTTTGTCTTTTTTTAGACTAGGATATTTCGATGAATGAAAAGGATGAAATCAGAAAAACGTTCATCCTGCGCAGGCAATCGCTGGATTCCGGCTTCATTGAAAGCGCAGGCGGGAAAATATGTTTTCATCTGCATCGTTTCAAATTGACGGGAGAAGCGGAACAGATGGCGGCCTTCCATCCTGCAAAGGGTGAACCGGACATCTGCGGTTTTCTAAATGAATCAATAAAAAAAGGAAGGAAGATATGTTTCCCGAGATTCAACAGCTTGAAAGGAGCCTACGAAATGGCCTTTGTTGCGGATTTCGCGGAAGACTTTGCATTGGGCGCATTTGGAATTCCCGAACCGAAGCCGGAAGCGCCGGCGGTTTCATGCGGGATCCTGAAGGATATTTTATGGCTGGTTCCCGGTACGGCATTTGATTTTAAAGGAGGCAGGCTCGGTTATGGAAGAGGAATCTTCGACCGGCTCCTCTCTGATGCGTCCGGGATTAAGATAGGGATATGTTACGACTGGCAGATTATTGATGCGGTGCCTTCCGATAAAAATGACGTGAAAATGGATTTCACAGTCACGGAATCGGGCATACGCCGCTGTTCTTAAAACTATAAAGGAGGAAATAGGACATGGATGCTGTAGGTAATTTGATGAGGGATTTGGTTGCCGTGCTTTCAAGCAAGTCCGTAATCGGACTTCTTGTTGGTGTTTTCATTGGATTTCTAATTCACTGGCTCATAGCAAAAATGTGGGGTCAGACGGCTGCGGCAACTGCGGAAAGGATCCGCGATGACGCAAAGAAGGAGGCGGAGCACATCCTGCGCGAAGCCAAAGTTGCGGCGAAGGCCGAACTTCTGAAAATAAAGGACGAATTCGAAATCGAAGCAAAGGTGAAGAAGCAGGAGATAAACTCGCTCGAAAAAAGACTGATGCTGCGCGAGGAGAACCTGGAAAAGAGGGCTGACGTACTTGATGCGAAAATGGCTTCAGCCGAGAAGGCTGAAAAAGAGCTCCAGATCGTCAGGGAGCGTTTTGCCGCAAAGGAGGCGGAACTCAAAAAAGAGATTTCGAAGCAGATCACCGAACTTGAACGCATCTCCGAACTGACCAGGGAGTCGGCGCGCGAAATCCTTCTCGAAAAAATAAAGGGCGAAGTCCAGAACGAGACAGGACACCTTATCCGCAATCTGGTTGACGAGGCAAAGCAGAAAGCCGAGAAGGAATCGCAGAAAATCATGATTTACGCGATGCAGAAATATGCATCCGACTGCGCGTACGAACACACAACCGCCACAATCCCCCTCCCCAATGACGACATGAAAGGGAGAATCATCGGCCGTGACGGACGGAACATCCGCGCAATAGAAGCTGTCGCAGGCGTAACACTGATGATAGACGACACCCCGGAAGCCGTGGTCATTTCCTGCTTCGACCCTGTCAAGAAAGAGACCGCAAGACTGCTTCTCGAGAAGCTTATTGCAGACGGGCGCATTCATCCCACCAGAATAGAGGAACTTTACAAGAAGGCTGAAAAGGAAGTGGACGACATCGTCTTTTCCGCCGGCGAAGCCGCAGTTCTGGAAACCGGACTCCAGGGAATCAACACCGCCCTGATAAAACTTCTGGGAAGACTCAAATTCCGTTTCAGCTACTCGCAGAATGTTCTGAGACACTCGATTGAAGCCGCATTTTTCATGGGGACGATAGCCGCGGAACTCGGGCTTGACGTGCAGAAAGCCCGCAGAATCGGACTTCT
>JBAZRS010000256.1:0-7368 GCA_041662825.1 Victivallales bacterium
ACTTCGCCCGATCCTGAAAGCACATTTCAGGCTCTTGAAAAATACGGCAGGGATCTTACCGAACTCGCCAGGCGCGACAAACTTGATCCGGTCATCGGACGCGATGAGGAAATACGGCGTGTCATCGAGATCCTTTCAAGAAGAACGAAAAACAATCCCGTCCTAATAGGCGAACCCGGCGTCGGCAAGACTGCAATTGTCGAAGGTCTGGCAATCAGGATAATACGGGGAGATGTTCCCGAAGGACTCAAAAACCGCAAGATATTCGCCCTGGACATGGGCGCCCTCATCGCAGGCGCAAAATACCGCGGTGAATTCGAGGAGAGACTCAAAGCCGTTCTCAAGGAAGTCATTGAGAAGGCCGGTGAAATCATTCTTTTCATAGACGAACTTCACACCGTTGTCGGAGCCGGAGCCGCAGAAGGTTCCGTTGATGCGAGCAATCTTCTGAAACCCATGCTTGCGAGAGGCGAACTGCACTGCATAGGCGCCACAACCCTCAACGAATACAGGAAATATATCGAAAAGGATGCCGCCTTGGAACGAAGATTCCAGACCGTCATGGTTTCACAGCCGAGTGTCGAGGAGACCATTTCAATCCTGCGCGGACTTCGCGACAGGTATGAAATCCATCACGGCGTCAAAATAAAGGACAGCGCGCTTGTCACCGCCGCCGTCCTATCGGACCGTTACATATCCGACCGCTTTCTTCCCGACAAGGCGATCGACCTTATCGATGAGGCGGCCGCAAAACTCCGTACGGAAATAGACAGTTCCCCGACCGAGATTGACGAGGTTGAACGCCGGAAGATGCAGCTTGAAATCGAAATCGCCGGACTCAAGAAGGAAAAAGACCAGGCGTCGGCGGCAAGACTGAAAATCATTGAAGCCGAGGTATCAGAGCTCAAGGAGAAAAACCGCGAACTTCGCAGCCGCTGGGAAAACGAGAAGAAATCCGTATCAGGACTCAGGACTCTCCGCGAAAGCCTAGAGCTTGCAAAACAGTCCCTTGAAAAGGCAGAGCGTGATTACAACCTCGAGAAGGCCGCTGAGTATCGCTATGGCGTCATTCCCGGGCTTGAGAAACAGATCAAAGCCGCCGAAGAGAAATTCCGCAAGAAAAATGACATGGGGAAATCCCTCTTGAATGAAGAAGTGACTGATGAAGACATTGCAGGGATCATCAGCAGATGGACGCGGATTCCAGTCAACAAACTTGTCGAAAGCGAGAAGGCGAAAATACTCTCTCTTGCAAACAACCTGCATAAAAGGGTAATATCGCAGAACGAAGCGGTTGATTCTGTCGCTGATGCTGTCCTAAGGGCGAGGGCCGGACTCAAGGATCCGAACCGCCCGATTGCATCTTTTATTTTCCTCGGCCCGACCGGTGTCGGGAAAACTGAACTTGCCCGTGCGCTTGCCTCAGAGCTTTTTGACGACGAAAGGGCGATGATACGGATCGACATGTCAGAATACATGGAGAAGCATACGGTCTCCAGACTGATAGGCGCCCCTCCGGGATACATAGGTTATGACGAGGGCGGACAGCTTACGGAAGCGGTCAGACGCCGTCCGTACTCCGTTATTCTATTCGACGAAATTGAAAAGGCGCATCCGGACGTCTTCAACGTGTTCCTCCAGATACTTGACGACGGGCGCGTCACCGATTCGCATGGCAGGACTGTCAATTTCAAGAATACGATCATCATCATGACCTCGAACATCGGCAGCCATCTGATCCAGGAACAGCACGGTGACACGGAAAAGATAAAAGAGAAACTTACGGAGGAGATGCGCCATCATTTCCGCCCAGAATTCCTGAACAGGATAGATGAAGTGCTGATATTCCGTTCGCTCACCGAGGATGATCTGCTTCAGATTGTGGACATCCAGATTGCGAACTTCGCAGAGAGGCTGAAAGCCAGGGAGATAACCATGAGCATCTCCAAGGACGCGAAAAAGCACCTTGCGAAATGCGGCTTTGATCCGGTCTACGGGGCCAGGCCGCTGAAGAGGGTGATCGTTAAGGAAATCGAAACACCGGTCTCCAGGATGATAATCTCCGGCGAACTTTCCGACAGGAGAAACCTGAAGATCGATTACGCCAAGGACGCTTTGAAATTTACGGTCTCGTGAGCTTGAAAATTTTTCCGGGACGGAAAAATTAACATTGAAAATGGGAAAAGGTTTACGGTAACGGCATCACCGTTATCGAATATTTTACCGGCACGATCAGGGCTTTGACGTCCGCATCCTTTTTTGATTCGATCTTGATCAGCTTCTCCTTGAGTGTGTCAAAAAGGCCTTTGAGTTCCGCGTCATTTTTCGTATATTCGGAAAGGCTCCGGAACTGGGTGACTATCCCCTTTATCATCAGTGTCTCAAAATTCTGCTTTGCCGCGACCGCCTGGATTATCTTCGAGAAGTTTTCATCGAACGGTGTCTTGGAAAATTCGGCTGCAAGGTTTATGCCGGATTCAAGCTGTGTTTTTGTGAATTCCTTTGTCTCTGCGCCCCAGCTTACCTTGGCTTTCTCCGATCCGAGATTCTTGACTTTCAGGATGAACCTGTTGAGATCCTGGTTGAACGAGACGTACGGGAGGATGCTGCGGGTGCTGTTTGACTGGTTCGGGTCGGCATCGAAGCAGAACGGGTATTTTACGCTCTCGAGTTCAACCTTGCCTGCAGAAGAGGATAACACCTTGTGCCCTTCGCTGGCGACGGCACCGTTTTTCATGTCGACCGTGATTTCGGCGATATTCCCGTCGCAGCCCAGGGCCTTGAGGAATGCATACGCCATTATAAGGTGTCCGTTGACCCCCGGGTGGACACCGTCGCGTCCGCAGACATCATAGTCCGGGCCTTTTTCCTTCTTGGCCTTCGCCATTGCGTCCACAAGAGGAGTATGCACGTCGGCAAAAGAAGTCTTCAGCTCTCCGGCAAGTTTCTCGTCTATGTCGCGGAGGCGTCTCAGATTCTCATTGTAGCCTTCGCCCGCCGGTTTGTCGCCGAAGACGGCGGGGCTCTTGACGAAATACTTTGTGTCGACCGCGCCCGGGGAACCGGCGACTATCTGTGTGACACCGGCCTCTTTCAGCTTTTCAAGGACAGCACGCATCGCCTTTTCATAGTTGCCGCCAATTGTATCATTGTAAGGGACGTAAGACCCGTCATTCATCCCGTAACAGGTAGTGGCCGCTGTAGGCTTGAATGCGGAAAGGTCGTTTTCGAGACGGGATAAAAAACCGCCGGCTCTTTCACCGCCCCAGCCGAACTGGAACACAGTCATGTCCTTGCGTCCGGCGCACGCCAGAAGATATGTCTCCATGAATTTGGTATACTGCTTCTGTTCGGTTATGGAATCCCCGATGATGGCGAGACGGGAATCCTTCGGGAGCGCGGAGTTTGCGGCGGCAGGTTTTACATCCTGGGCATATGTGTTGCAAAGAGACAGCAGTGAAATTCCAAGAACAAGCGCGCAGACCTTAACCATTGAAATTCTTCTCATAATCTGTTTTCCTTATTTAAAATTTGGTATTAAAATTAAAAGAACAAACTTTAAAATACTGTATGCCTGAGCTAATTGCAAAACTAAGAATATGGTAATGATAAAATATGGCAATTTTAGTTGTGTCATAATGATGCAAAAATTTGTGTCTATGTATTGTATTCAACGCTGAAAGCGTATGGTAATAAAGCCTATGGTTTTAACCATAGGTAATGTAATCAAATTGATTTCGTCCTGAAGGGACGAGGTAAGAGAATGTAGCAAGGACTTCGTCTCTTCAAGACGGAAGGCTTATTTTTGATATACCTGTGGTTGAAACCACAGGCTTCATTACGCTATCCCTCCGGGATAAAGATATATATTCAGGTTTGCAAAGGCATGATTGCAGTTGTATCTCATCTAATTAGTAATTAACAGGTCGTGTAAATTTTAAGTGCCTAATGAAAATTAAAAAGATACTTCATGCAGCAATATTCCTGTTGTGTGTTTTCATTTTCGGGTGCGTGATTAATTCACCGCCATTTTATAATGAACAAGCTAAAATGTTTCTTGGTCAGCATGGTGCAAATTATGACTTAATCGATAAATTGACAACTTATAAACCGCTATCACCCGAGGAAGCTGGGGAATTGGCAAAATGTAAAGATGTTGCAGTTCTGCACTTGGTCGGCTACAACCCGGGAACACCTCTTCCTATTCTTCAACAGCTTGCAAGGCATACTAATTTTGAGGTGCGGACAGGCGTTGCTGCGAATAAAAATGCTCCCTTGGATCTTCTTCTCCAGCTCAGGACGCCAAATAAATATACAACTGTGAATGCAACTTTGGCGAGTAACCCAAAGATCCCGACTAATATCCTTCAAGAAATGTCCAGAAATGGAGAAGCTTCTATCAATAATTTTTTGAGAAATCCAAATTGCCCGGTAGAATTCATGAGGGAAGCTGCAGAAAAGAAGAATTCATTCCTTACTCTATGTATGGTCAGGAACCCTAGTCTTCCTTCAGATTTATTTGAATTGTTTAAAAATGATCCCCTTCCAGCAGTTCGCGTTAATTTGATCGGTAATCCTTCGGTTCCCCTAGATGTGCTCGAATATTTACAAAACGATCAAAATGAAGAAGTCCAAAGATATGCCAGGAAAAAGTTAGCAGAATATAAAAATTAATCAGGATCTGTATTTATCCGGCGAGATATCTTGTGATTCTCACCATTGACATGTCGAACATTCAAATTTCACCTTAAAAGAATAACAAGACACAACTGAAGTTGTGAACTCCAACAAATTTTTTCACTAAACAACTATTTCCATTGATTTCTCTTTCCTCTTCCCCCTTACAAGTGAAAAGAAGATGCCCGCGAAACAGAGCGCTGCGAAGATCGCAAAATCAGTCCTTACATTAGCCATGAAGGCTCCTATGTCTTCCGTGACTATCTTTATCCTTCCCAGGTGGATGGACGCCACAAACATGACAATAGCCATGCTGAAAGTCTGTCCGAGCATCCTCATGGTGCCGAGAATGCTGGAGGCGATTCCGTAATGCTGTTTCTCGACCGCGCTCATTGCGGCGTTAGTGTTGGGAGAGGAAAAGAGGGAGAATCCGAGTCCGAGCAGAGCCAGGTTAAGGATAATGAGAAGTGGAGGCGTATTTACAGTGATGAAGGAAAACCCGAACAGGCCTGCGGACACGACACCCATGCCGAGCGACGCCATTCTGCCCGGATCGAATTTGTCCGACATCCTCCCGGTGAACGGCGACAGCATCGCCTGCGTTAGCGGCTGTACTATAAGGAACATTCCCGCTTTTGAAGGCGGGAACCCGCGCGCAAACTGGAAATAAAGGCTCAGGAGGTAGCCGACGCCGAATGTCGCGCTGTAATTGATGAAGGCCGACAGGTTGGAAAACACGAAAATTCTGTTCTTCATGAACAGGCGAAGATGGAGGATTGGCAGGGACGTGGCAAGTTCAATGCGGAAAAAGGTAATTGCCAGAAACACACCTGCGGCAAGGACGATGAATCCCATAATTCCCGGAAGATTGCTGAACCCGAACATGAGGGTCACGATTGCCAGCCCGTAGATTATCGCGCCCGAAATGTCCATGTCTATTTTTCGTCCGCTGGAGAAATCCCTTTTCAGCGTGCCCGACATCAGGATCACCAGTGAAATGCTCATGACTGCGTTGATGAAGAAAATACTGCGCCATCCGATGTGCTGTACGATAAAACCGCCGAGAACCGGTCCGAGTGACAGTCCGATATAGACGAATGCGACATTCAGTCCCAGTGCCCGTCCCCGTTCACCTTCGGAATATTCGGACATGATGAGTGAGACTGCCGTAGAAAACTGCATCGCCGCCCCCACCGCCTGTACTGCTCGGAAACCAAGCAGTTGAAAGATGCCGGTAGAGAAGCCGCAGAGAATAGATCCCAGGGCGAATATGGCCATTCCCAGTGTGAAAACCTTCTTTCGGCCGATGCAGTCAGCAATTCTTCCGAACGGCACGAGGAGCATGGGGACCACTATGATATAGGAGGAGACGACCCAGTTCAGAATGAGATTGTCGCAGCCGAAGCTTCTCTGTATGGAAGGCAGGGCGATGTTGATGGAGGACGCCAGGAACGGAGTGGAGAAGACGCTGAGGTTTGCGGCGGCAAGGATTATCTTTTTTTCTGTGTTGTGCGTCACTTTTTTGCTTTCAGGAAAAAAGAAATCACTTGTTTGTTAATCCGGCAAAACATCACGGGAAAAGCGCCATCAGGCTGTCTGCGAAAATTTTCATGCCCCTGGCGTCGGGATGGTTGATGTTGTTCTTCATTAACGTGTTGTACGGTATTCCCTGCCGCCACAATCTACCATATCTCAGCGAGGTGTCCGCCAGTGGGATATCGTTTTCAGCGGTGAACTTCCTCAGGAATTTCACATATTCGCGGGGGTCGTCGTCAATCTCGCGCTGCCCGGTCAGCCCCATCCAGTCTGGGCGGATATAGTGCGGGGTAAGGATGATCCACTCGGCCCCGATGCCCATTATGTCCTTGAGAAGTCTGTCATATTGCGTTTTTAGCGTTTCATTGGCAAGTCCGGCATCGTTGACGAATTCCATTACGATGATGTCAGGTCTGGCGTTCAGGACTTTCTCCTGATAGTTGTGGATGGAACCGGGCGGTTCTGCGAGATAAATGGAGGTGTTGCGTCCGCCCCAGGCTTCAGTGACAATCTCTATTTCGGCTTTCGGAAAGCGGGACTTGAGTCTTGAGGCAAACTGCTCCTGCCATCTCTCGGTATTTTTGTTTGAAAGGAAAGAACCGTCGGTGACGCTGTCACCCCAGGCCAGTACTTTCAGTTTTCCCTCTCCGTTTAGTTTCCCCATGGTTTTCGGCAGGAGATTTTCGGCGACCGTCGGGGACTGTTTGGGCGGTTCCGGGAATACCGTTTCAAGAATCGGATAAATATTTTCCTCTCCGAGTTTCATGATTTTGCAGGGGATGTAGATGTTGGCCAGTCTGCTTTCCCCGGGAGCCAGCGCCGGGGGTTTGGGATTGGTGACATGAGGCTTGCCCTGCTTGACAGTGATCTTGTTTTTAGAAGTCAGGACAATCGCGTCAATGCGCTGAGGGTAATATTCGTAACTGATGAAGACCGTCTGATCCTCCTTTATTCTCCCTTCCGGCAGGCGTCCGACGCTGCCCCAGTCAAGTTCAGCTTCATAGTCCCTGTTAATTTCATATAAAACAGCGTCCGTTCCGATGCCGGAACTGACTGTCAGTGTGGCGGGATCAAGTGCAAAACGTGTGGTGCATTCCTGTGCAAGGACACCTTTTAGGGGAACGCCTTTCTGCCAGCCGCCCCAGGCTTTAGGAT
>JBAZRS010000257.1:0-4407 GCA_041662825.1 Victivallales bacterium
CTGGATTCCCGCCACCGATTATTTCGGCTGGTACCGCGGCCATGATGTGAAGGACGGGGAAGTCCTTGCGCGCTTCACCGAGGGGGGCGCTGCCGTCTCCCGGCATGCCGTGGGCAAAGGGGAGGCAATTGTTTTCTGGGGCGTGCCGAATTATGAACGGCAATACATGCTGGAGTTCATGAAACGGGCGACGCAGTGGGCCGGAGTAACCGACCCGCGCGCAGGCAACGCCATACCGTTGATGCTGGAAGGCAAGGCCGATTCGCTGAAACGCAACTACATCATCCTGTGGCAGGATAAGCCGGGCACCTATGTGCAGAAAGGCCTCCATGTGCCCGACGGCACCTGGTTCCTGGATGAACTAATTGCAGATGAGAAGTTCGGCTCCTTCACAGGCAAAGAACTTCGGGAGCAGGGCCTGACGGTGAGTTTCCATCCCGGACAGTCGCCGCTGAAAGTCTTCCGTCTGAGCGTTCCAGGTGCGGGATGGATGAAAAAATACCGGCAACCGGAAGCGGGGGGGAAATGAGGAAGATGCCAGTTAAATTAAAGCGGGCACCCCAGTCATCCGACGGGGCAAGAGGGCCGCAACTTTTGAACAATCGAATATCGAACAATCGAATTACGAATATCGAAGTACAGGGAGGAAGGAATCGGAGATCCGGTGAATCGGCGAATCGGAGTTGAAGATTGTTGGAGTTCACGGCTTTAGCGTGTCTTGATTGGAATTGAAATTACCCCTGGATATTGGATATTCATAAACTTTGAAATTCCTTAGCGTTAAATTAGGCGGGCAGGGGCCGCAATTTAAGAACAATTGAACAGGTGAACAATTGAATAAGGTGAAGACATGAAAGATACTGCAAAACAGGCGTCTATAGCGGTCACACTCACCTATGTCGCAAAACATTGCGGCCGCAGTGGCTACCCTGTGTCGCGTGTGTTGAACGGCAAGCCGGGCGTGAATGCCAAGACGTCGAGGCGGATTCTCGCCGTCGCCGCCGAACTCGGATACGATCCGGCAATCAACGAAGCGGCCCGCCGCCTCGTGATGCGGAAATCCGGACAGCTGCCGCTTAATTATCTGGTCGGGATAATCATGCCCATGCCTGTCATGAAGATGAACTTTTTCCGTTTGATTTTCGAGGGGATATCGGAGGTCCTGACCATGGAAGGATTCGGACTCATGATCAGCCCGCGGTACAACATAATCACCCACGAGGTCGTTGAAAATCCGCTGCCTCCCGTATACAAACGCGGGGAAGTTGACGGTATCATATTCCACGGGGAAATGTCAGAAAAGACTCTTGGAAACCTCCGGGGGCAATCTGATTTCAGACGGCGTCCCATAGTGATATTCAACAGGAGTGTGCCGGGATGTTTCACCGTCATGCGCGATGAACGGCAGGGCGCCTATCAGGCGGCCGCACATCTGCTCACACTGGGGCACCGGCAGATCTGCTATTTCCGCAAATCCAACACGGGATTTCCTGCGGATATCCGGGAAAAGGCTTTCCGAAAAGCTTTTCAGGATTTCGATGCCGATCCTGATGCGGGACTCTTGCCGGTTATCATAAGCCATGTTGAGGATATAGTCGAAGAGCCGTTGCGGCAGGCGCTGTCGGAACACCCGCATGCCACTGCGCTCATGGCGCTGAAAGATCCCAATGCGGTCGCGGCTGTGCATGCACTTCAGCGGATCGGCCTGAAAGTCCCGCAGGATTTTAGCGTAATCGGATATGACGACACTGACTCTCTGCTGGACGCCTATGGTAAAAACCTCCTTACGACTGTACATTTTCCCATTGCGGAGATGGGACGGAAAGCGGCACAGGTACTCCTCGGGGCCATCAGAGATCCGTCTCTGGAACCATCCGAGACAGTTTTCCCGGCTGCGTTGACTATGCGTTCGTCGACTGCCGTACCAGGTTCACGCGCAGCAGTTTCTAAAATTAAAAGAAGGAAGACATGATCTCATCAGCAGATATCAAGAAACATGCCAGGTCGCTCGGCGCCGACCTTGTCGGCATAGGCAACATCGAACGCTGGAAGGGGAGTCCCCGGCAGATGGATCCCCTGCAGATAATGCCCGAGTGCAGATCCGTCATCGTCTGCGGCTTCCGCGTCATGCGCGGCAGCTTGCGGGGTGTAGAAGAGGGGACGATGTTCAGCAATTATGCGTCCATGGGTTATGGCGGCATCACCTATATCCGCATGCCGCCGATCATGTGGGGTGTGGCCGGCGCCATCGAGGATGCGGGCTATGAGGCGATGCCGCTGGGACAGATCGACTGCTGGCGTTCGTACGACGATGCCGGAAAGGTCTGGGACGGTTTCAGTCGCCCGGTCGCGGAGGGGAAAGCCGCCCCGGATGTTTCGCCGCACACCCGAGTGGCCGCCTATCTGGCCGGTCTCGGCGAGTTCGGCTGGAGCAAGGTGTTCCTCAATCCCAAGTACGGACCGCGGGTGCGCTATGGCCTGGTGCTGACCGAACTTGAGCTGGAACCCGATCCCATCTATCAGGGGCCAAAACTCTGCAATCAATGCATGGCATGCGCCCGCGAATGCCCCGCCAACGCCATCAGCAGTGACCCGAACCGCAAGGATCATATCACATTTGCCGACGGCTCCACCGTCGAGTGGGGCGAGTTCGACGCCGTCCGCTGCTGCAACTGCTTCAGCGGCGGTGAAATTCCCGAGGATCTGGCCGGCGTAAAGGATGAGGAAATCTACAGCGCCTGGCTGGGATTGAAATCAGTGAACGGTTCACATGGCCCCTTCTACAAGAAGCCTAACCCGGTGTATTGGACGGGACAGGCGGTGTGCGGTGGCAAAGGCTGTGTCCGCGCCTGCATGATGAGCCTCGAAGCCCGGGGTGTCATCGAGAACACTTTCCATCAGAAGTTCCGCAGGCGCAAGGCGTGGTCCGTCGACTGGTCGGCGCCGGCACCGGCAGTGGAGCATCCGGTGGAATCCTTCAACCGGCAGACGGAAAAACCAAAAGACGATGTGTCGTGAAACCGTCCAAGGGAGAAATATAATATGGAAAATATTTCAAAAAAGTTAAACTCAAATATAAAACGGAGGTGTTGAAATGAAACGGGAAAATCTCAAACATCAACTAATTGGTGAATGTCAATTGCCGATTGCCAATTTCAGATTGATTAATAAAATCGCAAATCGCAAATCGCAAATCGGAAATGTTTTCACACTCATCGAGCTCCTGGTCGTAATTGCGATAATCGCAATACTGGCGTCCATGCTTCTGCCAGCCCTGTCAAAGGCGAAGATTACAGCGTACAGAGTGACATGTGCCGGAAGCATGAAGCAGTGCCTCATGGCGGTGAGCATGTATACTGACGACTCTGACGGCAACGTCCCGACTTCTGAACAGGTGATAACGAAAGCGGACGGGACGCCAAACCCGACAAATGATCCCAACACCTACGACCTGACCTCCCAGATGGATGGCACTAACTGGGGCACCGTCGGCCTGGGCAAGGTTTACGGGACGGGTTACGTGGGTGATTGGAAAGTCATGCTCTGTCCCGCTTCACCGCCTTGGTTTGATTCCCTTGCCTCCAAATTCGCTGCCGGGTCGTCGGCGTTCGAGGCCGCAGCGCCGTCTTACATTCGCGGCAATTTCACCTACCGCATCCGCAGAACGAACAGGGGGTGGAGCACCACCAAGGCGTTCGGCGGCAAATGGGATGGCTGGGCGAAAAAGGCGATTATGAGCGATTTGACCCACTGGATAGAGTCCAACTACGGTCCCGGCGGTTCAACCACACCCTATCTGCATGCCAGTGGTTTCAGCACAAATCCGCGTATCGGGAAGCGGGAAGGAATGAACGTCACTTATCAGGACGGCCATGTCAACTGGATCCCGTACAATAAACTGCTGACCTCCATCGGTGTCAACGGTACCAATTATGGTTGGGCGGCAGCGTTGAACAACACCCGTCAGACGCAGCCCTTTTTCGTATGGCTGGATGAACAGCAGTGATTATAAGACGGATGATTGGATTGTTGCGGTGATAGCTGATAGGGCATAGTTGCTAGTTAGAGCCTGCTCGAAAATGTTTGCCGACAGGAGGAGTCCGGAAACGGCGGATTTGTTGACCTTTGTCGTGAGCTTTGTCGAAAAAACAGTAGCTCGTGGCTTTAGCCCTATCTACTATACGCATATTTCAGGAATTTTATCGAGAGGGCATCTGTATTTGATTTTGAGCCTGTGTTTGTTTACAACCTGAAGGGTTGTCAGATAGTAGCCGGAGGTCGGAGCATCGCGTAGACCTCCGGATGGGAATTAAAATTAATTCGCACCCTGGAGGGGTGCCAGAAACTGGGGGAGCATCGATGGGTTCAACATATTACAGTATTCATCATCATATTATTAGAACGTAT
>JBAZRS010000257.1:4417-7363 GCA_041662825.1 Victivallales bacterium
CCCTTGATCCGGGGGTATCAAGGCTCAACCCCCGGCTACTATCTCTCATCCCTCCGGGATGAAGATGGAGAAACTCGGGAATTCATGTGTGGAGGTTGTGTAAAATGCGTATAGTAGATAGGGCTTTAGCCCGAGAATCTTATGTTTTCGCGGTCTAAAGAGCCGCGCTACTTATGAGGCAAAAACGCCCAGCTTAACGGTTGCGTGAAACATATAAGGAGTTTGTGATAATGTCGAAGCCGGACAATTGCAGTATCATTATTCCGGATTTCTCGGGGGAAGTCTCCGAGGTGAGCGGATCCATATCGTTTCCCCATGCCGGGACAGCCGTCCTTGAGTTGCGAAGTCCGCGCCCCCTGCAATTGTGGATCGGCGGCATCCTTGTCCTCGACGAACCGCTCTTCTGGAGGAGATACGAGCGGCAGTTACAGGCGATTATCGTTCTACCGGTTGAGAAGGGAGACCACATGCTTCGCGCTGTGGCGGGACGACGTCCGACTTGGCCAAAATCCCTCGACGAGCATTGCCCTTCCAGAAACAGGGAGAATGTACGCTCGGGGCTTCTGAAGAGCAGGCCTGACCGCCTTGACGTTTCCGGCAAGGTTTTTTCCGACATATCCGCACCCGCCGCCAGCCTCCGCTTCTCTCCTGCGCAGTGCGTTGAGGATGGCATCACCTGGCAGCACATCGTAGCACGGCGCATTGACAGCTTTCCAGTTGATTTTCCGGGCATTCTTTCAGACGATCCGGCGATGTCTTCGCTGTGGGGGCTGTCGCTCCGGACTTCCGTCTCACCGTTCGAGGCGCGTGATGTGAGTACGGACGCAGAGAGGGCGAGGGGATTCCGCCGCTATCTGCTGCCTGTTGCCAACTCCCTTGAGGATATCCCCATCGCACGTCAAGACGGAATCGCAGAAAAACGACTTGAACCGGAATGTATCGTAGTGAAGTCGGTCGACTTGATACTCGGAGAAGGCAGCACCTTGCCGGTAATGAGGGATTGGTCGATTGATCCCCCTCCCGAAATGTCCCGTCGCACATCGACCGTCGCCCTCAAGATGCCGGTTTTCGAAGCGCGCGGCCGCCACGCTCCCCGCCGCGAACACAGGGATTTGCTCTGGCCGTCCGAGGAGGAGCTGCTGGCCGCAGTTCCGCGCCCGCTGCTGCCCGCTTCGCATGAACACTGGCGCAAGCTCTACGAACATGCGTGGAAGATGCTGCTGCGGCTCCGCCGCCCGGTCGGAAAATTGACCGGCCTCCCCAACGACTACGTCGGGACGGCGATGAAGTCCTTCTTCAATGACATTTTCGTATGGGATTCATCATTCACAGCCATGTCTGCCGGATGGGGCTGGCGGGCGTTCCCGTGTCTCGCCACCCTTGACTGCCTCTATTCGCGGCAGTTCGACGGCGGTTATCTGCACCGCGAGACGAACATCAACGACGGACTTCCGGACGGATACGAACCGGACTTCTCCCCGAACCCGCCCCTCCTTGTGATTGCGGAATGGAAGATCGCCGCGCTCACCGGCGACACCCTCCGCCTGGCAAAAGTCTATCCCCTCCTCATGAAACTCCACCGCTGGATACAGGTGAACCGCCGCCTCCCCGACGGCACCTACTGGACTACCGGCCTCGCCAACGGCTTAGACAACTCTCCTTCGCTCGGCGACGGATATCCGGACCTGACCGCGCAGATGGCGCATGCCGCCGAGACGCTTTCGCTTATCGCAGACGTCCTTGGCCGTACAGATGAGCATGCCGCCCTGGAACGCGAACGGCAGGAAACAGGACACGCCATGAACAGTCGCCTGTGGTCGGACACCATGCGTTTCTACAGCACCTCGCTTCCGAAAGGGGGTCACAACCCAAACAAGGTAGTCACCGGATTCTGGCCGCTTTTGACAGGACTCGTCCCTGCTGATCGAGTCGAAGATCTCGCAGGCCATCTCCTCGACCCGAAGAGTTTCTGGCGTTACCATCCGCTGCCAAGCCTCTCGGCGGACAGCCCTGAATTTGTCCCGGAAGGCAACTACTGGCTCGGTTCCACCTGGGCACCCACCAACGCCGTCACGGCATGGGGATTTGACCGCGCCGGCCGCCATGACCTCGCCACAAAACTTGTTTCACGGCATCTCGACGTCATGGGCGAAGTGTTCGGATCAACAGGTTGCATATGGGAGAACTACTGCAGTGAAAAACCTGAACGCGGAAACTGGTCCGGCCCTGACTACTCCTGGACAGCGCTGGGGCCAATATCCCTTTTATTGGAAATCGTCATCGGCCTGAGACCGGACGCCATCCGGAGGACTCTGCGCTGGATTATTCCGGAGCAACCAGGTTTTGGCGCCGAACGGATTCCGCTGGGGCCCGCTCTCATCACCCTTTCCTTGCTGGACAAGCGCATCATCAGTGTCTGCACAGACCGGCAGTTTTTCCTGGAGATCGTTCACGGCAACGCCACCAGGCGAAAAGAGATTCAGAGGGGCGACTGGAGGCTTCCCATCGATGATATCCCCATTGTTCAAGGGACATGATTTCACTAGCCCCGCACACTATCGGAAAAGTTTATAATTATGGACAGGATAACGGGATTGTCAGGATGATTTTGTCAATTGCGAGGGGCTGTCTCTTGGGGATTTCTTAACAATGTAGCACAGTCCGCTGCGGTGGATTGCCTCTGTCTTAATTCTTCAAGCATCCCCGCCTCCAGCACTAAACTTTGTCGCGAGCTTTGTCCTGAGCTTAGTCGGAGAAGAATGCAAAAGGGGAAATGGAATCGACGAAGTTCGCGACAAAGCTCACGACAAAGATTGGGGAATTCCTTCTGGTTTGAGAACGCCGCCATCTTGGCGGCTCTAGAGTTCTAAGAGCCGGCAAGGGTACCGGCGTTCCTGGAAGATTGAAGAATTACGGAAAGCGTTGCCTCGAGAATATAACCCGGTT
>JBAZRS010000258.1:0-7358 GCA_041662825.1 Victivallales bacterium
CAAATTCACCCGCTGGTTCGCTTTCAACAGGGCGTGCGCCAACGATCCGTCGCTCATAATAAACTTCAATTTCCAGGAGGGCCAGGGGAACACTCTGACCAACATCTGCGCAGGCGCCGACGTGGAAAACTACAAGGCATACGAATATGACGGTCACCTGATGAAGAACAACAGCAGCAGCACCACCGTCAATAATTTCAAATGGCTAAGTTCGGGCGGGCGCTGGAGCAAATACGGATACAAGAAGGCGTTGCAGTTCAACGGAGCCGACACATATATACTGGTGCCCGGAACCGAGGGCTTGGATTTCACCCCAATGGATGAATTTACCGTCCTGTGCTGGGTCAAGTTCGACAAGATGAGCCTCGGAGACTGCCCCTTTTCCAAATCCCTCTGGGGAACTGAAACCGATGCGGCCTGCCAATATGACCTGTACGCAAATCCTTATGCGGGCTCGTTCGGACAGGGCTCCTTTGACGTGGATGTCTTTACGACATGCGCGACATGGCTGAACACACATGTGGATTTCAATAAGAAAGGCTGGCTGCATCTGGCGCTGCGCTATTCCTATACCGGCCTGGACGCCACAGGGGATCCCAAGGGGCAGATCACAACATTCGTGAACGGACAGCCTCTCGGAGCCTATCTCAACACGACGACTGAAAATCCGAACACCTCCTCCGCCACGGGATGGAAGGCCTGTACCGGCAAGGCGATGAACGTGCCCCTCATCATAGGAGCGGCGGGCTGTTACAGGAAATACTGGAGCCCGGGCACATACGACCCGACAAAACCGAATCTCCTCAGCAATGTACTTATGCTGAACTTCTTCTTCAAAGGGATGATGGATGAATTCCTGCTTTACAAGCGGGCGCTTCCGGACAAGGAAATATACGGGCATTATGACATGGGCAGGGAATAACAGGAAAAAAGGGGAAACCAATGGAAATTCTTTTACAGTTAATGAAACATAAACGCGTAATGAAGATTGTCTTGCTCGGTGTGTTGACAGTTGTCCTGATAGTCGTCGTTTACATCCAGTTCCTGTCCCGCACCCCTGCTCCTGAGGGCGCGCTCCGTGTTGTGAAGTGTTCAGTATGCGGAGACCAGGTTGTGAAGATGATCAAGGACATAAACGACAAGAGCGATACCAGATGCACCTGCGGAAAATGCGGCAAGCCGCTGGGATACGCATTCAAATGTGACGATTGCGACTTTGAATTTCCGGTAATTCCCGTTGACAAGCCTCCCGCCGAAGAAATGGCTAAAATGAAGACCATGGGCAAGTTCACCTACGTGCTCCAGATGCGGAAATGCCCGAACTGCGGTTCCACAAGGACAACTCCCATGTCTGTGGAGAAGAAATAGGGAAAGAAGTTCTAAAGTTCGAAAATGCGAAAGTTCTAAAGTTTGGAAATGTGACAGTTCGGAGTGACTAAAAAGATATGCTGTTTCATCTACAAGTCAGGCGCTTCGACCTGACCCTGGAGTGCGTGTGACGAAGTCACCGCTCTGTTTTGTCAGCACTGATCTCAGCAGCGGTCATGAAAAGCTGTAACTGCGTTACAGCACTCCGGCGGATGCCTGCGGCATCGTAATACGAATCCGACGGTATTCGCTTCCCTCATCGTATAATTAAAAATCATCAAAGACGCTTAACTTGTCTGTTTTAAATGTGTCAATCATCCGCCGGAAACCGGACGGAGCATTCAAGTTGAACCAGGCGGCCGAGCACCAGTCGTAATTTTCGGCAACCGGAACTATGCCGTGATGAACCGGATTTTCATGGACATATTTCAGTCTTGCAAAATAAGATTTTTGATTTCTTATCCGACTGTCCCAATACTGGAACCAGACTTTACGTCCTGGGATATTGTCCATTTCATTAATTTTCAATGCGCTTTCCTTATGGAGACTATAAAGCAAGATTTTCATCTTCTCGGGAGATTTGCCTGACGAGCAGATAAAATGATAGTGGTTCGACATTGTTGCCCAAGCTTGAAGTTGGATTTCAAACTCTGATGAAAGAATAAAAAGCTTGTCCTTAAGCAGAGACAGTTTTTCAGGTGCATTGAATATATGCGCCTTTTTGTATGTCCCAGCCGTGATCATATAGGTGCCGGGCTCGAAAAAGCGGTGTGGCGGAGAATGCGGCCAGTCGGGCATTATGTTACCTTTTATTTGTTTTCCTAAAATAATAGTTCCGCTAATGCATTTTACGAATGTGACAGCATTCCCGTGCGAGTGACGAAATCACCGCTCTGTTTTATCGCTACTGATCGCCATTGCAGGAAATGAAAAGCTGTAACTGCGTTACAGCACTCCGCCGGATTCGCTTCGCTCATCGTAAAAATCATCTTATCACTAGATTGATAATTTTTATTCCTCGTGATTTTAAAGATATGCTGTTTTGCTTTTACGTCAGGCTCTTCGGCCTGACCAAGGAGTGCGTGTGACGAAGTCACCGCTCTGTTTTGTCGCCACCGATCGCCGTTGCAGGAAATACGAATCCGAAAACATTCGCTTCGCTCATCGTTAAAATATAAGCTATGCTACTTTGAAGATCTAAGAATTGAAGATGAAGGATCCCTTAAGGCCCCTTACGCGGGTGTGGTTCCCGAGATTGCGGGCGATTCCGATCAGTTCCGCATCGGAATAGGTGGGTTCGGCGGTGAGAGTGTCGTCTATTATTTCCGCAGCATGGAACTGCTGGAGAGTCCATGCGGAGACGCCAAGGCTGTTGAGTTCTTCGCGCATCTGCATGAGGGTTTCCGCAGGATGCAGTCTCTTGTGGACGGTCGTCCTTATGTCGATTGTTATGTTGTTGTTTACCGCGTAGGAAACGGTTTTGCTGACAAGTCCGGCAATATTGTCAATCATGCATTTGGTCAAGTCGCCGTATGAAGATGCGGTGGTCTTGTAATCGATCCCGAGTGCGTCAAGCAACCCCTTCCTGTGCATGTCCGCAATGACATCGGGATTGCTGCCGTTTGTGTCAATTTTTATAAGGTAGCCAAGGGCTTTGATCTTTTCCGCGAACCTCGCGAGACCGGGATGGAGGGAGGGTTCGCCGCCGCTTAACACGACACCTTCAAGTTTGCCTCTCCTGTTATCGAGGAAACCGAATATGAACTGGTCCGACAGCTGGGGCTGCATTTCCGGATCCATGACCAGGTGGGGGTTATGGCAGTAAGGGCATCTGAAATTGCAGCCTCCCGCATACAGGATACAGGCCAACATCCCAGGATAATCAATAAGTGAGAATTTTGTCAGTCCCCGAATATCCATAAAAAAATCCTTTGAAAACAAAGCGGACGCATGTGTTTTTCCAAATGCATTGTGCAAGGTGAAAAAACTGACTCGTGAAAACAACATCAAATTAACCACGGAGACACAAAGGCACAGGGATATATCCAAAGCGGTAATTTTGCAATTACCTGCATCATTAAAATACCTTAGTGCCCCTGTGCCTTTGTGGTTAAAATACGATTTTCCCTGCTACTGAACGATCAGGCTACTTTTTCCTTCTTTTTGACTTCAGTGGAATAGACTTTCCTATCTTTGAATTCTTCCTGTTTCCCCTTGTTCCAGTTCTTGATCGGACGGTGATAACCGCACACCCTGCTGAAAATTTCCGTCTTCATTCCGCATTTAGCCATTGTAGTCGACTCCTTTTTTGTCACATTCTCCTCCTTGTCCTGCTCCATGGGTGGCGGTGGGGCGGGACTGATTTAGTTTATTTTTTATTTAAAAATTTCTATTGCGATTCTTCTGTTTCAAACCATAATTAGTCGTCAGTCGCTAGTCGTTAGTCGTCATTCCTAATTAGTAATTCCTAATTAGTAATTCCTAATTCGTAATTCGTAATTCCTCAGGCCGTCATCATCTTCAGATTATGCGGTTCATTTTCGGTTTGCCTCGGACATTCGTGATGTTCTCCGGCGATATAGCCGTGAACCGGGCATATGCTGAATGTCGGGGTGATGGTGAAATACGGGATCCTGTAGTTCTCGGCTATTCTCTTCACGAGCGCCGCAACCTGCCTCTCGTCCTCTATTCTTTCTCCGACGAAACCGTGGAACACCGTGCCTCCTGTGTATCTGGACTGCAGGGGCTCCTGCATGTCCAGGGCGTCGAAGATGTCGTCGGTGTAGCCCACAGGAAGCTGAGACGAGTTGGTGTAATAGGGATCGGAATCGCCGGCGCAGATGATTTCCGGATACCTCTTCTTGTCTATTTTCGCGAGACGGTAGCTGGTGCCTTCGGCCGGCGTGGCCTCGAGGTTGTAGATGTGACCTGTCTGGGCCTGATAATCGGATATCCTGTCCCGCATGAAGTTCAGGACCTTGACGGAGAATTCCATTCCCTCCTTGTCGGCGATGCTGCAGCCCTTGAAATTAAGGCATGCCTCGTTCATCCCCACGAGACCGATCGTGCTGAAATGATTTTTCAGTGTTCCCAGATATGTCTTCGTATATGGCAGGAGGTCTCCGTCGAGGTGGCGCTGGACGATTTTGCGTTTGATCTCAAGTGATTCCTTCGCCATGTCCATCAGGCTTCCGAGCCTCGAGAAGAATTCAGTTTCATTTTTCGCGAGATAGCCGATCCTGGGCATGTTGATTGTCACTACGCCTATTGAACCGGTCTGCTCCCCGGCCCCGAAAAGTCCTCCGGTCTTGTTGCGGAGTTCGCGGATGTCCATCTGGAGGCGGCAGCACATGCTCCTCACATCGCCGGGCTTGAGGTCGCTCTTGATGAAATTCTGGAAGTACGGGAGCCCGTATTTACCCGTGACCTTGAAGAGGATTTTCGCGTTTTCGCTGTCCCAGTCGAAGTCGCTGGTGATATTGTATGTGGGGATGGGAAAGGTGAAAATCCTGCCGTCGCGGTCGCCGGCGCTCATGACTTCGAGGAACGCCTTGTTGATGAGATCCATTTCAGGCTGGAAATCACCGTAGACCTTGCCGTCCTGGAGTTTCCCTCCGATTATTACGGGTGTGCCCCTGAGATCTTCCGGTACGACCCAGTCGAACGTCAGGTTTGTAAAAGGAGTCTGGCCCCACCTGCTGGCGATGTTCAGGCCGAAGACGAACTGCTGCAGGTTCTGTTTTATCTGGTTGTATGAGAGCCCGTCCTCCCTTACAAACGGGGCGAGGAGGGTGTCGAACGAGCTGAACGCCTGCGCCCCGGCCCATTCAGTCTGGAGCGTGCACAGGAAATTCACAATCTGGCCAAGGGCGGTGTCGAAATGTTTCGCAGCCCCTGCGCTGGCGCGGCCCTCGCATCCCTTGAATCCCTCCATCAGAAGCTGGCGGAGGCTCCATCCTGCGCAATATCCGACTATTCCGCAGGAGAGGTCGTGGAGATGGAAATCGGCGTCCTTGTGCGCGTTGGCTATCTCCTTGGGGTAGATGTTTGAAAGGGTGTAATGCGCCACCACGGATCCGCTTACGTGGTTGAGGAGGCTTGCGTACGAATAACCGGCGTTGGAATTTTCATTCACCCTCCAGTCATTCTGCTCGATGTATGAGGAAACCAGGTCCTGGACATCCATCATCAGTTTCTTGCCTTCACGGATCTTGTCGTGCTGTGCGCGGTAGAGGATGTACGATTTCGCGGCCTTTGTAAGGCCCTTGCGTATGAACGCCTGTTCAACCAGGTCCTGGATCAGTTCAATGTCAGGAATATTCTCCTTGACTTTTATACCGTTGAGGGCGGTCACCACATCGTTGCAGATTGTCTTTGCAAGCTTTTCATTGCTTGTCCCGACCGCCTTGAGAGCCTTGTTCACTGCAAGAGTTATTCTCTCTGCGTCAAATTCAACTATTCTCCCGTCCCTCTTGCGGATTCTGTCATAAATCAGTTTTACAGACATAAAGAAACCCCTTAATCATTTTCCCGATAAGTGTGATCCAATGAAACCGACGGATTTTGTGGTCTTCCCCCCCCACTGAACCCCACGGCAATGAATATCTAATGAAATTTTAATATTCTAACAATTTTATTTTAATACTTTTTATAGTGGTTAGCAAATCAAAAACCACAATATATGGTGTTTTTTTTGTAAATATTTTTAAATTGCGAAACGTCAGAAACTTGCAGATATTTTTTCAGGACTTTTTATAAATTTCCGGAATTTGATCGGGCGTATCCGCTAAAAAAGCTTGATACTTCAACATTCCGAGATAGCTTAAAAAATCAAAATGTTCATCTTAGAAAACGATTATAAGGCCATGGAACGAAACAGACGAATACTGGTAGTTGACGACCAACAGGATCTGCGCGAGCAGCTGGCCAAACTTCTCCTCCGCTCCGGCAAGAAGAATGAAACCATGTCACTTGTCCAGCAGATGAGGTCAAAGCTTCTGGGCGAAACCGCCGAGATTTCCAGCAGCGGTGAGGGAGACGACCAGTCATATGTGGTCGACACTGCGGGGCAGGGAGAACTCGCCCTCGAAATGGTGAAAAAAGCCAATGAGAAAGACGAACCGTACGCTTTAATGTTCCTTGACATGAGAATGCCTCCCGGATGGGACGGGCTGAAGACTGCAAAAGCCATAAGGGATGTTGACAAGAATATCGAGATAGTCATAATGACCGCCTATGCGGATCATGACCAGAAGCAGATTGCGGACACAGTCGGAACTCCTGAAAAACTCCTTTATATAAAAAAACCGTTCCAGGCCGAGGAAATCTTCCAACTGGCCCTCTCCCTGACTACAAAATGGTCGCTGGAACTTTCAGAAAAGCAGAGGAGAACCTGGCTTGAAGTCCTCCTCAGGGGAATGTGCAAGATAAAAAGCCCCTCAATAGCGGAATCGGGGAACATATATCCCCAGACCCTGAAGGCCCTGACCGATTTCACCGAATCAAAAAAAGGCCTTATCGCGTCCTACGACGAATGCGAGGGCGGATGGAATATCGAGGCCGTCACCGACGCCTACAGGAAAGAGGCGGAGGAATTCATCAGGAAAAACACCTCATATCTCCATGAAAGCAGAACCACCCAGCATTTCGAGGGGAAATATATACTCCCCCTTAGGAAAGACGGTTTTTTTGCAGTCGCAGTCCTTCAGGATGTCAAGACAAAAAACGATCCCGAATGGTACAAGCTCCTAAGCCTCCTTGTCATGACTTCGACCGAAGTCCTCAGCAACGCCGTGTTCATGACCAACTACATTGAAAAGGAGAGGCTTTCAGTCCTCGGAATCGGCATGAACAAGGTCTCCCACCAGTCCAAGAACATGCTCAACCAGATACTGGGTTATGCGTCAATGATAAAGGATTCGGCAGATGTGAAAACGGCGGATACGGCGGGAAAGCTCCTTGAGTCTGGCGAGACGATGCTCAGGATGCTG
>JBAZRS010000259.1:0-1795 GCA_041662825.1 Victivallales bacterium
TTGCGAACGCCGCAAATCTCTTCTGGCCCTGCGACATGTGCATCGAAGGCTTGTTCCGCAGCTCCCAGAGGTTCAGCTCATGCAGGACTTTTTCCACGGCATTGCCGATTTCTTCCTGGGGCATACCTAGATTCTTCGGGCCGAACGCAATGTCGTCATAGAGGCGCGTCATGAACAGCTGGTCGTCGGGATTCTGAAAGACCACCCCGACATGGCGGCGTATCTCCTCCTGGGTGTTTTTCGACAGGGGTATCCCGTGTATGTGAATTGAACCTTTCTGCGGGAGGAAATATCCGTTCAGGTGGTTCACAAGCGTGGATTTACCCGCACCATTGGAGCCCACTATCCCGACTTTCTCTGACTGGTTTATTTGAATGGAGACATTGTTGAGGGCGGCGGTGCCGTCAGGATATGAAAACCCGAGTCCCTCTATTTTAACAGATTCGCTCACAGTTCAGCAGACTCCTTCCGAATTTCCGAATTAATCAACCACAGAGACACAAAGGCACAGAGTTCTAAAGTTCGGAGAAATTGAACGCCCAATATCCAACAAGGAATTTCCAACATCCAACGAAATTAATTCTCGAATCTTTTAGCCTTTACTTCGTCATTGGACATTCCGTATTCGATATTGGATATTCGTTCCATTTAATTATTCTGGTTTCACAAGGACTTTGTGTCTCTGTGCCTTTGTGGTTAAAATCATCATACAATCAGCCTGATTCCGGCAAAAACAAATGCCGATCCGGCGACGAAGAGAAAGTCTTTCGCCCTGAACTGGTCGTCGCCCGCATGATGGACTGTCCCGTTGAAGCCCCTTGCAAGCATTCCCCTGTAAATCCTTTCCCCCCTTTCGTTGGTCCTGAGGAGAAGGGAGCCGATCATCTTGGCCGTAGTGAAAAACTCTTTTCCTTTTCCGGAGAAAGAGCGCATGTTCCTGGCCTTCTGGAGGGCCATCGCCTCTTCGACCAGTAGGAAACTGTACCTGTAAAGAAGCACAAGCTGGGTTATAAACACTTCGGGAACGCGAAAACCGCGCAGGGCGTCGCAGAGCTTGTAAAAGGGGACAATCATTGAAAGGGTGATGATAGCCGTAATCAGGACAAGGCTTTTCACGACAATGACAAGCCCGGAAACCGTTCCGGCCGTCAACGTGATTTCGCCCAAAGACAGAAACGGCCTCCTGTCAAAAAAAGGATTTGCGGCGGCAACCATTATGATGAACGGCGACAGCAGCAGCAGGCGACTGAGGATTGTCTTTACCGGCATATTGTTGACCAGAATGACAAAGAGGGGGAAAGCCGCATAGATAATGATACTGCTGAAATCATATTTCCCCAGCGTCAGGACGGAGAAGACAAAAAAACTCCATACAAGGATCAGAGCCCTGTGATTGACATCCAGCATGAAGGATTCATGTACGTTCTGTTCCTGTGACATGATCACTCTTTCAGCTTTTATCGCCAGGCTTTCCGTCAGCATTTCCAGTTTTTCCCTTCTTTCTTAACAGGATCCCGAGGATTCCTGCGACTATGAAAACAAGCACTGCTCCTATTATACCAGCAATTGTCGTACCAACCTTGGAAACGGAAGCGGAGCCAGAGCCTTCCTTTTCAGGTTTTTTCTCTAAAGAATAGTCCGGGAAAAATGCAAGCCTGTCCTGTATTTCAGCGGAAATCCTGTGGATTTTGTCACCGGCGTGGGCGAGCTCCTCGACTCCCGCCACTTTCGTCAATGACCACTCCAGGCCGTCGGGGTGGGATGATGCAAACCAGGAGATGAAACCTCCGAGCAC
>JBAZRS010000259.1:1805-7351 GCA_041662825.1 Victivallales bacterium
ATGTGGTGATCAATACGGCGGGCGAACTCGTCTTCCTGGTGTCGACAAGCAGTGCAGGTTGTGTTTTTGCGACGAACTGGAGGACTCCCCATGTTGCCAGCCCCTCCACTAACCCTATTGCGAAATGGATAGGCATCATGAAAAGTATGAAAGTCCCGAACGGCAGATCGGAAATTCCCGAAAGGGACGTCTGTACTACGACTGAAAATGCGCCCATGAGAAGTCCGGCCTCAGCCGCAGCTATGCTTGCGATGCCGAGTCTCCCCGGATTCGCGGATTTTCCCGCGATAACCTTGTAAATGAACGGATACGCGATGAAAGCCGGGAAAAAAGCGAGGTTGAATATATTGCATCCGAGCGCAAGAAGTCCGCCGTCCGCAAAGAAAAGGCATTGTATGACCAGCACCGAGGCCAGGGTTATGAATGCCCGATAGGGCCCGAGCATGGCCGCAAGGATCAACCCGCCTCCGAGGTGTCCGCTCGATCCCGTGCCGGGAATGGCGAAATTGATCATCTGGGCGGCGAATATGAAGGCGCCCATGACTCCCATCAGCGGCGTTTTCACGGACACCTGCTCCTTTTCCTCGCTTATCTTCCTTGAGGAATATCCGATAAGCCCTGCGGAGGCGAGCCAGAAAACTCCGCCCACGGCAGGCGATAAAAGTGCGTCAGCCATATGCATGATTAAATCTCCCTGCAAATGTCATCCCACAGGATGACGGATGATTGGATTGTTGGATGAATGGATGATTGGGCGATAATACAATGTATAACTAAAAATACTCAAAGAAATGAAAAGATTGAAAAATCCAATTTGTAAATTTATCACATGTTTTTATCATACTCTCTTCATACGCAAGCATCCAGCAATCCATTCATCCGTTCATCCACAGGACGAAAGATATCGTCCTGATATGGGATAACAATAGCATCTTTATTTATTTCGTGCTACCGCAGCAACGTAAATACTTTCAATATCAGGGGTGGATAAAACATATGCTTATCACAGAAGATGTGCGGCAATATCCCCGCAGGAAGGCAAAGACTGTAGGATTCCCGAGCAGTCCCTGCCCCCTTCAACAGCCTTTTTTGCAGGAGAGGCGAGTTCCGGATGCCCCACCAGGATCGCACCGAGCATTTTTCCGTCGCGGAAGACGAATTCCATGTAGGAATATTCCTCCTCCTGTTCGAAAACAACATAGCTTCCGTCTTCAGGCATGAACTTGCCGATGCTTGTCAAATCAAGCCCGAGAGCCTTCACAGTGTTCGAGCGGGGGAGTCCGCCGAAGACCGTGGGAAGGCCAACGGCGTTCAACGCCGCAATGCCGCCCTGATATTGGGAAGCTGCCCAGGAGCCATAGAGCTGCCCATTATGCTCCGCAGCGTCGCCTGCGGCAAAAACGTCAGGCTGCGAAGTTCGCATGTGGTTGTCAACGACAATGCCGGTATTCACCTCAAAGCGGGTCTTCCTCGCAAGTGAAGTGTTAGGCCTTACCCCGGTGGCGAGAATCACAAGTTCGGCATCAATAGACCTGCCGCCCTGGAGAAGCACAGCGGCGACTCTGCCGGAACCTTTTATCTCCTGGGTGCGCGCATTTTTCAAAATCTTGACGCCAAGCCCGGACATGTGCCGCTCAAGGACTCCCGCGGCTTTCCTGTTCAGCTGTCTGGGCATAAGCCATTCATGGCTTTCAAGCATCGTGATATCGGCACCCTGTCTGGCGAGCGCACCTGCAGTCTCTATTCCCAGTATCCCGCCGCCAATGCATACGCACCTTGAACCTTTTCCGACCATATCCAGTATCCGGTCGGCATCTGCCGAAGTGCGCAATACCGACACTCCGTCAAGGTCGCCGCCCTTCAATGACGGGATGTACGGGTGAGATCCGGTGGCAAGAATCAGTTTCTCATAGGCAATGTCACGTCCGTCCGACAATCTGACATTCTTCGTGTCAGGACTTATCTCCTGTACGGAAACCCCGCATATGAGATCTATTCTGTTCCCCTTGTACCAGCTCTCCGGATAAACAGGGAGAGCATCGCGCGTTATCTCGCCGGAGAGATAACGGGTAAGGTTGAGCCGGTAATACGGAAGCTCATTTTCAAGGGCGATAAGGGATATATCGGAATCAGGCGATCTTTTCCTAATCGTCTCTGCAGCTGAGACTCCGGCAATACCGCCGCCGATTATGACGGCTTTTACAGGATTTGCGCCCTTTGCCTCACGCCCGCTCTCCGCGACCGCCTCGAACTTCGCCTTCTCCGCACCGCAGACCGGACAGGCATCTGGCGGCGAAGCGCCTTCGTGGACAAAGCTGCAGTTCATGCACTGCCAGAGGGTCGCCTTGACAGGAGACACAGACGGCAGAGTTTCAACATAGGGCTCCAATTCTGATTTTGAAGCGCCGCATACAGGGCACATGTCCGGAGCTTCAGTCCCGACGTGAACATACCCGCATACCGTACATCTCCATGTCTTCTGTTTTTTGCATTCCATAATCTCCCTTGACTACAGTTAATTCAGTTATAAAGTGTTTCACCAGGACACGCGGTGGAATTAGGCGGCTGGAAGCCGCAACTTTTTTTCTTGATGCGAAGCATCCTTGGAGTGCGGGAACTTGTTACCGCCTTGTTTCGCGAAATTCATTTCGCGGAATTACCTTACTTCTGGGGCGGAATAAATTCCGCAGTTAAAGGCGGCAATAAATTGCCGCACTCCAAGTGCGAATTTCGCAATTCGCAAAAAACTGAATTTAGAATATCGATAACTTTGAAATTCCTATACTTTAAATTAGGCGGCCACCCCAGTCATCCGACGGGGCAAGGAAGCCGCAACTTTATTCAGGACACATCAACTTCTGTAGCAGCGGCACTTTTATCCGCCTTGGAGGACTGCTGCCGCTCTGCAGGAAAGACGCGCCAGCGGAGTGGCGCGGCTACAACAAATACGGGCTTTTGCCGCCTTATAAGGTTTTGAATAATATCCACAGCCATCCCATGGATGGCTGTGGTCTTTTTCTTTAAAACTCGAGCACTCGGCCACATGGAATCTTTAGGAAAATTTGAAATCCCCATATGCAAATTAACAGGTTTGCTCGTGCGGAAATTTTTCCGCACAAGCAAATAATATTACTTGATCTCGATGAACTTGCTTCCGGAGGCCCCGCATACATGGCATTTGTCCGGCACGCCGTCAGCAACCGTGTTCCCGCATACCGGGCAGACATGTATCTTGGCGGCAGGAAGATCTTTCTCGCTGTTTACTGCAGACAGCGCCTTGGAGTACAGCTCATAATGGATTTCCTCGACAGCGTTCGCGTTTTTGAATGACACTTCAGCAGCCTTGTCGCCTTCCGATACGGCGGCTCTCAGGAAATCAGGGTACATTTTCTGGAACTCGTATCCTTCGCCTTCAATGGCGGCCTTGAGGTTTTCAGTGGTGGTCTGGACTCCGCCCATGACACGCAGATGCGCATGTGCATGTATCGTCTCAGCCTCGGCTGCGGCACGGAAAAGCTTCGCAACCTGTTTGAAACCTTCGGCATCAGCCTTCTTCGCAAATGCAAGATACTTCCTGTTAGCCTGACTCTCACCCGCAAATGCGGCCTTTAAATTGTCAATAGTCGCCATTTTCCCCTCTCCCTTTTTTTAGTGGACCGCACCACGCGGTCCGGTTATTTTTTACTTTTGCACTTATTGCATACGCCTCTGATCTCGACATGCACACAGTCGGCCTTCCCAATTTCATCAATTGCATCCGGCGGTGAAATCCTGTCGAAATCCTCGCTGCTGAAATCCTTTATCATACCGCATTTCCTGCAGATGAAATGATGGTGCATACTCATGTTCGCATCGTATCTCGCCCGTTCAAACCCTGGATCAATCCGCAGGATAACGCCCTTTTCCTCCAGTACCCTCACGGTCCTGTAGACGGTGTCGAAGGAGATTGACGGCATGCGTTTCCTGATTTCAACATATACCGTCTCCGTGTCCGGGTGTGCGGTGGACTTCAAAAGTTCGGAATATATCTCGAACCTCTGCTGGGTCGCCTTGAGCCCGTGCGCCCCGCATATTTCCGCGAATTGAGGAAAAGCTATAATATTTTTCGATGCGACTGTGTTCATAAAAACTCTATTTAGTAATTATTACTATTTAATAATTATAACACTTACCGTATTTATGTCAAGCGGATTTTCTGGAATTTCACAGAATATTGCAATAATTCCTTTAAAAACATCAATTTGAAATTCCTCCATTATTGTTGTATTCTCCAATATACGAAACGTGCATTTGTACAAAAGGAGATCTCTTATGCCGAAAAAAAAGAAACAGGATCACATAATTGTGGCGATTCATGTGACGGACAGGGTAAAGCAGGCGGGGATGGTGCAGAAGGTTCTTACCAGATATGGCGGGAACATCAAGACACGAATCGGCCTGCACGAACCTACTCTGCACGGGGTTTCCCCCAACGGCGTAATCATCCTTGAAGTGGTCGGTTCACAGAAACTCGCTTTCACGCTAATTGGCACCCTGAGGAAAATCACCGGAGTGGAGGCAAGCAGCATAGTCTTTGAGCATTGAAATGCGATTGGCTGTAATGTTAACTGCACTTATTCGCAAGGTATTCTGTTTCAGTCTGGCATTGATGGTCTGCCCGATACTGGGTGCTGCTGTTGAAGCTCGCGGCGTTTCCGCTTTCACTGTGCGTGTGATATCTTCTCGCCCCGGACACCTCTTCACAGACACGGACTCTCTTGATCTTCGCGTTCAAGTCAGCGGGGCGAAGGCCGCCGTTTCAGTTGACTACGCAATCGAAGAAAGCGGAGGACCGTGGAAGGACAAGGGCCGTCTCAGTGTGCAGACGAAAGAAGGCTATCCCAGCGAAACCCTGCTCCCCCTGAAGCTTCCCGGACGCGGCCTCTACCATTTGACAGTCGAGGCTCGCTGCAGCGATGCGCGGGCAAAAGCTGAAACCTGGGTTGCCATTGTCTTCACACCTGCCCCGCCATCAGAGGATTCGCCATGGGGGATTTTCTTCACTCCGCACACCTGGTTCGACAAGGCCAATTCCGAAGGTCCTAGCTGGGCCGCAATCCAGCACCGTCTTCTGGGCGCTTCATGGACACGCCTCAACTTCTGGTCGCACAGTTTCGAAAAGGTGACAGTCACCGGCGGTGAAAAACCAACCGTGACCGCAGAATATCCGATGTGGCGGAACTATGTCAGGGAATTGCGCAAAGAGGGCATATTCATCTTCGGCGAAATCGCACAGTGTCCGCGCGAACTCTCGTCCCGACCAGACGACCGGCAGGAAAAGGGGGATGCTGGCCCCGTCTTCAACCGTGTCAAACCGCACAATTACGATCTATGGGATTCCATGATGGAGAAATTGGCCTCCGACTTCCGTGATGGGATACAGGTCTGGGAAATATGGAACGAGGCGAACCTTCAAAACCTCTACTGGACAGGGACAGTCGAAGACTTCGCGGAGTTGGTCGCTCACAGCAGCGGAGCGCTCCGCAGGGGAAATCCGAAGGCACGCA